>JAUVJV010000256.1 GCA_030592245.1 Candidatus Eiseniibacteriota bacterium | reverse complement strand
GCCACCCTGTCATCACTTACAGGTAAGGCACTGATCGATGTTCAGAGGGCACTTCTCAACTCCGCAAAGCATGCTCTGTGCCTACTCGCTGCTGGTACTATCCTATGGGGAGCACAGCGCGGAATCGGTGCAATCGCAGTGGGGCCGAGCCGCCAGGTGTTACTGAGACTGCTTCTAGCACACGCCGCGTATTTTCTTACGAGTAATGGCATTCTCTCTTTTGGGTTGTGGCTTCGGGATGGCAGGAGCCCATTAGAGGCATGGCGGGCTCTGTTTCGCTGGGGCGCACTTCTTTCGTGGAGCACCCCATTGGGGGCATATCTGTTTGCTCTGTTCTTCCTGAGGGGTGGCTTCTTGGTCATAGTCATCCTTGTGGGTATGGGACTGGTCCAGATACTCGCCCTTCGGGATCATGTCCGGATCCGCTCCTCGTTCATCAGGTTGGTTGACGCGCTCCGGCTTGCCAGGGACGGCAATATGCCCCATCTGAAGGGTGAGACTCATCGCGTACTTGAGTTGGCCCTCCGGATTGGCAGCAAGATGCATCTACCCTATCGGAACATGCAGCTTCTTGAAAAGGCTGCCATGCTCCACAACGTGGGCTATATTTCGGTCGATCGGGACACGGTCCTCAAGCCCTCTCTTCTCACCGACCGGGAGCTGCATGAGATCAGAGAGCATCCTGACAGCGGCACCCGGATTCTCCAGGAAGTCGTTGGGATGAGCAGCGTGGCCGATATCGTACGCAGCCACCATGAGAGTCCAGATGGCTCCGGCTACCCCCTCGGGCTGAAAGGCAGCGAAATTCCGATTGAAGGAGCGATCATCAAGGTTGCCGAATCGTACATCGCAATGACGAGCTCCCGGCCACACCGTAAGAAGGTGATGTCCAACGGTGAGGCCCTGGAAGAAATCGCAAGGGTTGCCGGACATTCACTCGATGCCAGCGTCATATACTTCCTTTTCGACATGATGGGTCGTCCAGACCTTGCCTCGAAGGTATCGAAGGGATTCGGGCCTCCAGGCCGCCACCACATCAAACCCAGGCTCTACAAGGCCAGGTCAAAGCCTCTTAAGTTACTCCCGCGCAAGCGAAAAGACAGAATGTCGATGATACTCGGTTCTATCATGGTCAGCGCGATGGCCGCGATCCTGGTGCTTCTTACGAAGTTGCAGGTACCGTTGAGTCTTGGAACTCCATCAAGCTGGATCACAATCAGCACAACTGCAGGCATATTCTTCCTTTTCCTGCTGGGTCTTGCATCACTGAAGCCCGTGAGGCTTCCATGGGGAGCGTACGTCTCGTCATCTTCTGCGATTGTGCTCGTGATGTCACTCACGGGCGGTCCCGTATATGCAGTCCTTTTCGGATTTGCCGTCATAGGCTGGGCTATGTTACTGGACCCTGAGACCGCCATGACGTCATCGATGATGTCCATGAACGGTGTGGCTGGGTACACAAACGGCAACGGCTCCAGCCGTCGTACCTCTTTACCCCCAGGGGCCAGCCACACGGAAGGCGGGGGCATAACATCGCTGATCAAGGCCAAGGCCCTCAGTTCCAGGCTCTCGACGGCGTCTGCCTATGGTTTCGTTACGATGCTGGCAGGTTCTGCCGCCTGGCTCACGTATAATCTGGGACACAGGTTCTCTGAGGGGCTTAGCTTGAGTGGCACCCCTGCCGAGATTGCGCCGTTTCTACTCAGTGTAACGACCTTCTATCTACTGGAGACCTTGCTACAGGCCACTCTCCTGGCGAAGAATGGGTTATCGGCCTCCAGACTGTGGCAACGGAACTACCTCAAGATATTTCCCGAGCCACTGACATACGCGGTCTGTGGATATGCCATAGTGCTCGGAAACAACCTGCTGGGTCTCTGGGCCGCGGTACCCTTGTTTCTCTTCCCCACGCTTTGGAGGCACCTTGCGCTTCTCAGGCGGCTCGAGCTCTTGAAGACCAAGGACAGTCTGATCCGGGCCATTGCAAGAGCAGTGGATGAAAAGGACAGGTACACCGGTGGGCATTCAGCCAGTGTGGTCGAGATCGGGGTTGCGATCGCCCGGGAGATGGGTAAGAGCGAGCCCTTCGTCGAACGCCTGGAGGAGGCCGCCATAAGGCACGACCTTGGCAAGGTATCATGGCCCAACCAGGTTCTGAGGAAGCCGGCAAGACTTGAGGGAGATGAAGAGCAGTACAAGTGGACTCATCCGGATGTCAGCGCCGAGATTGCATCCCGGGCCGGCTCCACCGCAGAAGTCACCGGCATGATCCGGTATCATCACGAGCGCTATGACGGCAATGGCTACCCTGGCGGCCTGAAGGGCGATGCTATTCCTCTGGGTGCCCGCATCCTTTGCGTTGCTGATTCCTTCGACGCAATGATCCACGACAGATGGTATAAGCGCAAGCGGACCATCCAGGGGGCGGTTGACGAGGTAGTGCGGTGTTCGGGAACCCAGTTCGACCCGGTTGTTGTCGAGGCCTTCCTCAGGATCGTAGAGAAGATGGATTTTGAGAAGCTGATCGAGGCCGTCGAGGATGTTGTTGGAGAGATAAAGGAAGAGGTCGAAGTCGAGGTTCTGTCGGCGCCGTAGGATCGAGTCCTCTCTGATTGAATTGCCGTCCTCCATCCGCCTGCGAACCGAAGGCCGTCATCGTCACCACCGGTTTACACTTCGCCGGTTTGCACTTCACCACGGAGCCACCCACTGAATTACACACCTCATCTTTGAACGGCACGCTTGTTGCAAGTGCGTTGGGCCCGGAGCTGTCAATCGAGGCAGCTTCAGGATGCGTGAAGATGGGAGGAGGTGATTGTGATGATACGCATCACTCTGATGGTTTTAGCCTGCCTGTTGGTTTACTCATGCTCGGCGTGTTACGCAGGGAATCCTGTGTCACCCCTGTTTCGTTCCAGGCATGAGGCGACCATGAGCGACTGGGAGAGAGGCGGCTCGGCAGATGGGCCGGGTGGTAACGACCCGACCTGGTGGCCGGCGAGCGCCAACCCTGCGAGCTTCTGCGTAGGTAGTTTATGCCTGGCGAGCTACTGCGTCGGGAGTCTCTGTGTCTCAAGTGAATGTGTAGGGAGTGGTTGTGTCGGGAGTACCTGCCTGGGGAGCGGTTGCGCGGCCAGCCTGTGTGCCGGCAGTGGCTGCGTTGGGAGCGTCTGCGGGGGCTCAGCATGCATGAGCACGACCATGTGTCTTAAGAGGTGTGGCGACAATGCCGGCCCGACCACGGTACAGGAGCCTAACTACAGCAATCTCACGTACACCTGGGGGCCTTGCGCGGGACTGTGACGGAGCACTGGGGGTATTGGAAGTGAATCAACAAGCCTGGATGTGGATGGGAATACTTCTGGGATGTGGCGCAGGGGTGCTCGGCGCCTATGCGGGATGGAAACGGGCCAGCAGTCCCGGCCCTGCTTCCTCCGCGCCCTGGGTCGCCGTGGTCACCATAGGATTGACCCTGGGCCTTGGAGCTGTTGTTGCGCGGGTACAGTTGGATCCGGCACGCCGGCTCATCCTGCTTCTTCCGGTAGTACTCCTTGGGCATTGGTTCGTACGGCAGGTGCGGGCGATCCGTGTTGCGAGAGGCAGGAAGTCTGAAGGTTATCGAGAGAGGTGTCAGCGAAAATGACACCAGTGTCCAGTAACTTTACAGAATCGCCCGGAAAACCGGGATCGGTCGCACCGGAGAGCTCTCCGGCAGGCTATGGCCGCCGGTCGCTCGTGAGCGCATTCGCAATCGGCACCGTGATGTTGGTTTCGGATTCGATTCTGATGCTCTCGCCGTGGTGCAAATCGGTGCTGGCCTTCACGATTTTTGCCGCACTCGTGCTTTGTCACTCACGGGTGGATGGAGGAGCGAAGTGGCTGGTTCGTTTGATTCTGCATCTTCTGGGGATGTATGCGGCTCTGAGGCTCGAGAGTGCGGTGGCTCGCGTGGTTGCGGTCTCCTGGCTTTTTCTCTCTCTTGAGGTGACCTGGCGCATGCTGCGGGAGAAGGCGGAACCAGCCGAGAGGTCGGACGGCCTGGTGCAGATGCATTGGGCATCTCTTGCATATGCCGGCTTTCTCCTGTGCTATGGGCGGATCGATGGAGTGTGGTTTGCTCTCAGGCGCTTCGGCGAGATCTTCTCCGGGAGAACACCCGTGGGGCTGTGGGTGTCGGGTTTCCAGGTGTACCTGATGGGTCTCGCGGCAGGACTCGCGTGCCTGGCGATGGGCTGGCGCAGTGTGAGCGGGCTCGCGCGCGGCGGCGCAGTTGTTGCGGCTCTGGGCTTTGCCTTTGTTGTGGGCAGGGCGCTTCTGGCTCTGGCCGCACCGGTGAGCCATGCGAACGTATCGGTTCTGCACACAGTGGCCGTAATCGTCGCGGCACTAATTGTCTCCGGAATCCGCTTCAGGCGCCCTGGGTTGGGAAGGGTCACCCTTGTGTCCGGTGTGCTCATGGCGGGACTCCTGCTGCCGGGCCTCTTTTCCT
>JAUVJV010000253.1 GCA_030592245.1 Candidatus Eiseniibacteriota bacterium | reverse complement strand
GAGCTTAAGAAGCTGGTGCGAAAGGAGGTAGGGACGAAATGACACGGACTACTACGCGGAATCTGATACGGAAGGCAACATTGAACATCACCTGGAAGAGGTCATTGACGGTAGGGCTTCTCGTTCTGCTCACGACGAGTGTTTCGGGATGCGTGCTGGAGGGAGACTACAAGTACAAGGGCAATGAGACCACCACCGAGGTCGTCGATCTTACCGGTGTGGATACGATTGAGATGAAGCTGGGCTCGACGGATGTTGAGATCCTCTCCCAGGACGGCAGCAACGGGACCTTTGTCATCAAGAAGTCATTTAAGACCAATGAGAAGGACCACGGGCCGGAGCTCCTCAAGGAGGCCGAGATCACCTTTGAGCGGGATGGCTCGACCCTGGTCGTTGGGCGGAAGGGCATCAAGCGGACCGGCATGGACATGTTCACCAAGGGCTATGTATCGATAGACATTACCGCAACCCTCTCTGGGGACTTAAACCTCGTGATCAATACCGGAAGCGGAGATATCGATATCGATGACCGGGAAGCGCTTGTCAAGATCCGGACGGGAAGCGGTGATGTCGTTGCCGAGATGCTTGCCGGCGGGCTCGAGGCCTCGACGGGGAGCGGCGACATCAATCTTAAAGGGGCCAGCGGCCTCCTTAAGTTCACGGCAGGAAGCGGTGACCTGGTTGCCGGTGATATCAAGGGCACTGTGGTGATTGCCGTGGGAAGCGGTGACGTCGAGATAGACAAGGTGATGGGTGATGTGGATTTCAGTTCGGGAAGCGGTGACTTAGAGATCGACTCGTCCCGGGGCGGCCTGGTGGCAGACACCGGAAGCGGCGACCTTGATTTCCATGACCATGCAGGCAATGCCGATCTTACGACCTCAAGCGGTGATGTCCTCCTGCATCTTGGTGCCTCCGAGGGTGAGATCAAGGTGGGCGCATCGAGCGGTGATGTGGATCTCGTTATCTACAATAGCGATTCGGTGGAGCTCGACATGAGGACATCCACTGGCTCCATGACTTCCAATATACCCCTTGTGGTGAAGGACGCGACTCGCAAGCGGCTCTATGGCAGGTCGGGGGATGGCGCGCTTAAGGTGGATATCATGACCTCGAGCGGGGACATAAGCATTAGCCAGGGGAGTATCTAAGTTGGAACCAAGAGATTCGAGACCGAGAGATCCTGCATGCGAGCGAGTCGGCAAGGCCTTTGAGCGCTTGATCGATGGTGACCTGGCCCAGGGAGATCCGGATGTGGTGGAGTTAAAGGTCTTAAAGGACCACCTGGTCTCATGTGAGGCCTGCCGGGCTCTCTATGCGTTGGATCTCGCACTTATTGAATCGATCAGGACCGCACCCGCAGTGGCCTTTGAGAGTGTTGCGGGTGAGGTGGTGAGAGAGATAAGGGCCAAAGAGCGTAGGTCGCTGGTGTTCCGCTGGGCGCCGGTCATTGGTGTGGCATCCTGGGTAGGGATGATCGCGGTGGTCTATGGGAGAGGAATCCTGGAGCGCTTGATTGGGCTCTTAACCGGTGGGCTCGGGTCGAGCCCGGTGCTCGGGGGCTTAAGCCGGGTAGCCGGAGTGGGCCTTAAGCTCCTTGATATAGCGAAATCACTGGCATTCGACAGTGCGCTTGGCAGTGGGGCCTTGGCCTATGCGCCGCAGGTCGCGATGGGCATCCTCATGGCAGGCGTACTGGCGATATTCATGATGTATGGAATGGGAATCTGGCTAGGAAAACCCAGGGAGGTGAGATCATGGCACAGAGGCTGATGATAACGCTTATTGTGGCATGCTTGGCGGTGCTCGGAGTCATGGCTCCGATGGCGTTAAAGGCCGAAGACTCGGTCGTGACCCAGATCCGGATCGATGACAGTGGTATCAGGGTGGGGGATACCCATATTGACACCGATGAGGGTATCTCGAGGATCGAGAAGGTCAGTGTTATCGGTGAGGACGTGGTCCAGTTCGGTGATGATATCATCATCGAAGCAGGCGAAATCGTAGAGGGCGATGTCGTTACCGTACTGGGAAGCATCGTGATCGACGGCATGGTGGACGGCGATGTGGTCGCTGTCGGGGGTGGTATTACGGTCGGCCCCGAGGGGGAGATCGATGGTGATGCGGTCGCCGTCGGTGGGCGTGTCACCAAGGAGCCGGGAGGCATAATCAGAGGGGAGACGGTGAGTATCGGAACCGGGGCTGGCTACCCGCTGGGGCTTCACCGGGGACCTTTCTTCGCGGGGAATTTCTTCTCCCGCGGTGGCAGGCTCTTCATCTTGGTGATGTGGACCATTCTCCTTGTTGTACTGGGGCTCGTTGTGATGGCGGTTGCCAGGCGGCCGGTAGAGCGGGTGTGCGAGCTCTCGAGGAAAGAGGCCTTCAAGATGGGGCTCATCGGGCTCCTGGTCGAAGTCCTGATTATGCCGGCGATGGCTCTGCTATGCGTGACGGTAATAGGAATTCCAGTAGCGATATTCGTGATTCCGCTGCTTCTGACGCTGGCGCTCCTGCTGGCCTATGTGGGAGTAGGTTATGCGATTGGTGAGAGGATCGGAAACGGCCACGGCCGCTCTCCTTATGGGAGCATGGTGATTGGCCTCCTGATCCTCCAGGGGCTCTGGATAGTGGGCGCGCTAATCGGGCTCCCGGGTGGTGGCCTGGGGTTAGTGGGCACAACAATCAGGGTGATTGGATACGCGGTGATCTATGTGGCCGCCACTGTGGGGCTTGGCGCCGTCATAATGAGCAAGTTCGGGACCAAGGATATGCAGCCAGCGACGACTGTGGAGTTCCAGGTGGCGCCTCAGGGACCGGGACAGCCGCCGCAGGCTCCGCATCAGGCGCCGGGGATCTCTGGCACGGCTACCCCCGTTAAAGTATAGGTAGAAAACAAAGAGATTACGCAAGTTTAAGGTCAGGGCCGGGTGAAAACCCGGCCCGCTTGTATTCCGGATCGGGGGAGAGTTGAGTTTGGGGACATGTTGAAGCGTTGAGCCAAGCGCCCGGGAAGCCCGATGGGCTCGACCCGAAATCACTGAGGACGGTGTTAAACGGAGGCAGCAACCGTCCATGATGCAGTTAACGGGATCAGCATGAGCGGTAGTCCAGCAGATGTCGGATTGACCGGAGTAATGGTCCGGCTGTAAGTTGGAATATGGTACTGTATTATGGGGTGCGATTGAAGGGAGTGTATCCGATGGTCGATCTTGTCAGGTCCAAGCGGGATCAGATCCTGGCGCTGGCCAAGAAGCACGGTGTGACACGGGTTCGGGTCTTCGGATCGATGGCGCGGGGTGATGCCGGGCCTGAGAGCGATGTGGATCTACTGGTTGATGCTGGCCCGGATACGAGTGCTTGGTTCCCTGGCGGACTTGTGGTGGAGTTGGAGGAGTTGCTGGGGCGTCGAGTGCAGGTGATCACGGAGCGGGGACTGGACGAACTGCTGCGGGAGAGAGTCCTGGGGGAGGCCATACGGCTGTGAAGGATGCGGGAGTCTACCTGAGATACTGAAGACACTGAGGAATCCGTAGGAAAGCCCTGATTTCTACGAACTTGTGGTTGGAGCGGTCCTGATCCTTGGCGTCACGTGGCTCGCGGGTGGAGGAGCCGGGCCACCTCGCCTCACAACACCCGGCATTTCGAGGGCGTCGTCGAGTTTGGGATCATGGCAATCACGCCGCAGGATCTGCTGCGGCGGATTGGAGAGAAGCGATGACCACAATAAGTCTACGCTTGGCGGAATCACTTCACAAACGCGTCAGGGAGCTGGCGAGGCAAGAAGGTATCTCGATCAATCAGCTGGTAGCGACCGCGGTGGCGGAGAAAGTATCGGCGCTGATGACTGCTGACTACCTGGAGAAGCGAGCCGGGCGCGGCAGCAGGAAGAAGTTCGATGTGGCTCTCTCGCGTGTGAGGGAGCGGAAGCCGGCGAAATATAATTCCAAGTAGACCGGGTGCCTGACGCTGCGTGACCTGGCGGAGTTGCCCGTCACGGGTCCTGCGGAGACAGGCCCCACGTCAGCCTTCGCCAGCAGGTTACGCCGAACCGTTAGGAGTCTCGACAATGGTAAGGAGAACAGCAAAGATAGTCCTTCAGTTTCACATCGAATTGCTTGAGATTGAGCCTAAGATCTGGCGCCGCATTCAAGTTCCCTCGAAGTATAGCTTTTGGGATCTTCATGTTGCGATACAGGACTCGATGGGATGGCTAGACTATCATCTTCATGCGTTTCACGTGCGGATGCCGCACAAGAGAAAAACGGTAGAGATAGGCATCCCCGTAGATGATTTTGATGATGTTGTGGTCCTGCCCGGCTGGGAGATTGGGATCACTGATTACTTCACAGTACCCGGTAAGGCGGCTCCTTACGAGTATGATTTTGGCGATGGATGGGAGCACAGGGTTCTGCTTGAAGGAATCATGATACCGGAAGATGGGGTCTCATATCCCAGGTGTATTGCCGGAGAGCGTGCCTGCCCGCCTGAAGACTGCGGCGGGATTCCCGGATACTATGAGCTCATT
>JAUVJV010000458.1 GCA_030592245.1 Candidatus Eiseniibacteriota bacterium | reverse complement strand
CCAAGCCCCGAGCCGTGTTCAAGGAGATCAAACACAGAAACCGCTACAAAAAGAGGTTAAGTTAGTGCCATTCGGGACAGACACCTATTTACTTCCTTATGATGGTGCCCCCAGGCCGGTCCTCCAGGAAGTAGCCCTTGGCCGCGAGCTCGGTCCTTATGCTGTCAGCCGTGGCCCACTCCTTGACCCCGCGCGCCTTCGCTCGCTCTTCCACCAGCTCCCGGGCCTCAAGGGGCAGGTCTTCCACCTTAAGAATCTCGCCGCCTATGCCCCGGAATATGCCGAGCACATCTCCCATCTCCTTGATCCTGCCCAGGGCATGGGAAAGCACCAGCTTCTTGGCAGGCGTGTCTTCACCTTTGAGAAATAGGTTTGCATCCCTGGCGATATCGAAGATATGGCCGATCGCGCCGGCCGAATTGAAGTCGTCATCCATGGTCTCACCGAAGAGATTGACCCTCTCCTCGACCTTCTTCCGGAACTCGAGGTCCTTATCCCCCAGGCCTTCAAGCGACCCTTCGGGTTTCTCGTCCCCAATGAAGGCCTCCACAGCCCTGAAGGTATTGGCCATTCTTCCAACCGCGGAGCGCGCCTCGGCCAGGCGTTCCCGGCTGAACTCCATGGGGCTTCTGTAGTGGGATGAGAGCAGATAGAAGCGCATCACGTCGGGGTCGAACTCCTTGACGATGTCCTCGATGGCAAAGAAGTGGCCCGTGGACTTGGACATCTTCTCCCCGACCAGGTTAAGGAGGCCATTATGGGCCCAGAAGTTCACGAATTTCTTCCCCGTCGCCCCCTCTGACTGGGCAATCTCATTCTCGTGGTGGGGAAAGATGAGATCCTCGCCACCCCCGTGGATGTCCAGGGTCTCCCCATAATACTTGGTGGACATCACCGAGCACTCGATGGCCCAACCCGGCCTACCCTTGCCCCAGGGAGAGTCCCAGTAGGGCTCGCCCTCCTTGGCGCCCTTCCAAAGGGCGAAGTCCATGGGGCTGCGCTTATGCTCAACCACCGCGACTCTCGCCCCGGCTCTGAGCTCATCGATGTTCTTCTTAGACAGCCTCCCATAGGTGGGAAACCTGGCTATCTCATAATAGACATCCCCGCCCGAGGCATAGGCGAAGCCTTTGTCCTCGAGCGTCTTCACCAGGTCTATGATGTCCTGGATGTGCTCGGTGGCCTTGGGATGCACGGTTGCGCGCTTGATATTCAAGAGATCGGCATACTTAAAATACTCCTTGGTGTAGCGCTCCGCGATCACGTGGTAGTCCACGCCTTCGGCATTGGCCCGGGCGATGATCTTGTCATCGACGTCGGTGAAGTTCTGGATATAGGTGACCTCATAACCTTTGTATTCAAGATAGCGACGGATCATGTCACCGCAGGTGAAGGCCAGCATGTGTCCCACATGCGGCCTGTCCTGAACCGTCATGCCGCACATGTACATCCCGACTTTGCCTTCCTTTACGGGGACAAATTCCTTCTTCTTCGCGTCGAATGTGTCATACACCATCAGTGCCACTCTTAATCCTCCACAGTATGCTTGATTTTCACTATCTCAAGGGTCCTGTCGCGGTCCAGGTCCTCTCCCGCGCGCCCACCCTTCCTGATATAGCTTCCCACGATGAAACCGTCACTGATATTCAAGAACTCGGCCGCGTTCTCAGGGTTGATACCGCTCCCGACCAGGAGGGGCGCCTCGGCGCCCGCCTCGGAAAGCTTGAGCTTGACCACCCGGAGCTCGTCCGCCGATGGCGGGCTTCCCGTCCTCGGGCCCGTGACGATCAACCAATCGGCCTTGCCCCGCTCGACCGCATCGAGGGCATCCTCATCAATCGTAGTAGCGGCAAGCGGATAGGCGTGCTTTACCCTTACATCGGCAAAGATGGCAACATCCGGCGCATAGCGCATGCGCATTCTTAAGACCCGGCCCGGCTGGCCCTCGATCAATCCCTCGGGGGTAACATAGGCCCCGACCAGGATGTTGACCCTGACGAACTCACACTTGCACGCCGCCGCCATCGCCAGAGCCGCGCCATAATCGTTCCTGAGGACATTTACCCCGACCGGTACATCCACGGCGCCCTTTACGGCTTCGACGATGGATGTCATGGCCTCCAGGGTCTCGGCCTCGAGGCCGGCCTTGTGGAATGGAATGTCGCCGTAGTTTTCAATGATCAGGCCATCGAAGCCGTCGGAGACCAGGGCCTCAGCCTCGTCGAGGGCCCGGGCCCTCACATAGTCCGGATCTCCGCCATAGCACGGGCTTCCGGGGAGCGGGGCAAGGTACACGACGGCGATCGCCGCCTTACCTGAACCGAAAATACCTCTGAAGTCTTTTTTCATAGCCGCTTAGAGTGAAGCCACCTTTTTCTTATCAAGAACCTTCACGCATTCGGCGATCAGCTTGACCGAATAGTCATAGTCGGTGCGGTGGATGATACCGGTATGGCTGTGGATATACCTGGTGGGTACCCCTATGACGATCGAAGGGACTCCCGCCCGGTTAAGATGGATTCTCCCGGAATCGGTACCGCCCTTGGGTATGGACGCCAGGTAGAAGGGTAT
>JAUVJV010000182.1 GCA_030592245.1 Candidatus Eiseniibacteriota bacterium | reverse complement strand
CCTATTTACTGTCCCCTATTTACTGTCCCCTATTTACTGTCCCCTATTTACTGTCCCTATCTATATCTCCTGTTCCTGCTTCTGTCGGAAGGCGTCTACTATTCTCACGACCTCATCAGGATCGTCCGTCTGCTTGAAAAGATCGAGGTCCTCTTCGCTTATAGTGCCTTGGGGGATGAGCGACCTTCTCATGAAATCGTCGAGCTCGTGCCAGAACTCACGGCCCATCAATATGATCGGGAAGTGCTGGATCTTGCCGGTTTGCATCAAGGTGGCCGTCTCGAAGACCTCGTCCAGGGTGCCGAAGCCCCCCGGCATCACGACGAAGGCGCAGGAGTACTTGACCAGCATAAGCTTCCGCACGAAGAAGTGATCGAACTCAACGAACCTGTCAAGGTATGGATTGGGATCCTGCTCGTGGGGCAGCTCGATATTGACCCCGATACTGGGTCCCCCGCCTTCCTTCGCGCCCCGGTTTGCGGCTTCCATTATGCCCGGTCCGCCGCCCGTCATAACGGTGTAGCCCGCCTCCGCGAGCCGCTTTCCCATGATCCGGGCGAGCTTGTAGTAAGGATGATCCTCCTTGAAGCGGGCGGACCCGAACACGGTCACGCTCGGGCAGTCCACATCGAGCGACTCGAAGCCTCGGAGAAGCTCCAGGAAAACACGTACGGCGCTCTCAAGATCGGCCGCCCGCTCGCGGCGCCCAACCAGAAGCTTTCTCTCCAGGTCCCCGGCATGCTCCAGAAACCAGGGTCCGATGTTCTGCTCGTAGATACTCCGGTCTGTCATGGTGGTTACCTCACTTCAAGAACTTGTCTGATTGGCTGCGGTTATCTACACTCGCATTGTATTGCTCTTGACCGGACGAGTAAAGCGTAACCGCGGATAACCTCCTGTTGACACCCCAAACCCATTTGAGGATAATAAATCTGTCTCGATAGAGGGTGGAATCGCTTGCAGGCTTGGGCCTCAGGCCCACTGAGTCTTCCCGTGCGGATTTCAAGCCACTAGTGAAGTGAAGGAGTTTTTCAAGGAGGTTGGAAATGAAGAGACTGTCAGTTCCAGTAGTCCTGGTCCTGATTGCTGCAGTAGCCGGGTGTTCATCTCTCAGCGTGAAACATGATTATGACCCCGAGGTTGATTTCTCCAAGTTCAAGACCTATGCCTGGTATGACCTGCCCAGCGACTACGAGATGAGCGCCGCTGAAGCCCAGGTAAGAAACTCCCTGCTCGACGGGCGGCTCAAAAGTGCCACCGATGCCCAGCTCAAGGCCAAGGGTATGGAGAGGGTGGATGTAAACTCCGACCTCTATCTGGTCTATCATGTGGGTGTGCAGGATAGGGTGGATGTAACCAACTACGGCTATGGCTATGGTGGGTATGGGTACAGAGGCTGGCACGGCGGCTACTACGGAAACGACTTCCAGGTGTATAACTATCAGGAAGGAACGCTCCTCTTAGACTTCATCGATGCCGACACGAAGGAGTTGGTCTGGCGAGGAACCGCCCAGAAGGTGCTGGGGGCTGCCGGATCTCCTGAGAGGGCCCAGGCAGAGGCCGACAAGATCATGGAGAAGATGCTGGCCCAGTATCCACCCCAGTAGGCGACATCAAAATCAGACAAGGAAAAATGGGGACAGACACCTATTTCCATCCCTGGAAATAGGTGTCTGTCCCCTATTACTGGTACATGCTTTTAGAATAAGAATGTAGTAAAGCCAAACTCAAACCCGATGTCGTTTCCATTCATCCAGGAATCGCCCTTCTCGGGCTCCTTCTGCTTCACCCAGGTAAGGTCGTAGAAGAGAGCAATGGTTGCGCCTACCGCCTCTGAGAGCATATAGGTCATCCCGGTATCCATCTTAAGACTCTGCAGGCTGTAGTGCTCACGCTGTTCCTTGAGCACACCCGAGTCATGAATATACTGACCGAAGAGATAGGCCCCACCGACAAAGTAGTAGGTGCCGCCCGACTGCCTGCCGCCACCGAAGTAATACTTGGCCCCGGGCCCGACCGCCCATATCTGGTCGAGGAAGTTGCCCTGCTTGATACTGGCGATCTCGAGGATAAGGCTTACGGCAACTTTGTCTCTGACGAAGTACCCGCCGCTGGGAAAGAGCCTCCACTCGGATTCACGCTTCCCGTTCTCGTCCTCGTAGAATTCACCACCCCTGCTGTCGAAGGTTATGGCTCCGGCAACGATGCGGCTCCCCTGGCTTATCGGCGAGTCGGCGGCCTGGGATTCCGGGGTCAATGCAGTTACAACTACCGTCACTGCGAGCACAAGGCATAACACCATTCTCTTCATCATCCGATTCCTCCTCTTTGTGTGATTGCGCTGCCTGCCTGCGCTGATTGATATGAATGATATCCAGTCATTGTAGGCACGTCAACGCCGGCCTTGAGTGGCCCGGAGGATTGAAGTGGGCTCACCCGTACACTTTCAAGCGTTCTTCTTCATAATGGAGTCGGTTATATAGAGACCGACCAGGCGTGATATGAGAATGGCAACATAGAGAACTCCCGTAATGGCCTCGAGGAAGGCGAATGTCCGGGCATAGCTCGACAGAGGGACTATGTCTCCATATCCGAGGGTGGTAAGGGTAACGAAGCTGTAGTACATGAAACTCATCTGACCGGCAACAGAAGCGACCGGGGCCTCAGCTGTCACGGTGAAGGCGGCTGGGTTCAGGATGCCAATGAATCTGTAAATTATGGAAAATGATATTCCTATAAGAAGATATACGCTGACGGATCCAAAGAGGATGTCGGCGGTGACCTTCTCAGCCCGAACGATATAGCGGACTAGCAGGCCAATCAGGAACCCGTAGAACACGGCCGTGCAAAGGGTTGCGACCCCATGGACCGACAGGCCTTCGACGAAAACTGAGGCCGTACCCAGTGCCACGGACAGAACACCCAGCGACAGGGTAATGATCATGGGTCGTCTTCCCAGCCGCAGGCCGTAGACCGTGGAGATGCCGGCGGCCATGGGTAGGACATACAGAATGATTTTTCCCAGGCTGCCACTCAGGAGAAAGGGCGACAGGACCACAAGGGTGAGGAGAGATACAAACAGGTAGAACAGCCTGTCCTTCATATTTCCACCTTCGCGGAGCTACGAAAGAATGATCTGATCATGGAGTCCTCTGATACTGCGAGGTCCATCTCATGATCCTACCAGGCTATCGATAGTCCGATTATGGGGCCGTGGATCCGGGCGTCGAGGCCCACATCGTTGTTGGAACCGCTGGGCTCATACTTTATGTCGAAGCCCCGGTAAGCGAAGTTGAGCCACCAGTGATCGGCGAACTCCCAGTTGGCTGCCAACACTATATTCCACATGAGATCCGCTCCTGAGCCTCCGCCGATATCACCCTTGAATGTGATCGCCCAGCTCCTGCTCGGGTAGAAGCGCAGCCTGCCGCCAATGACCGGATCGACGAACTTGGAGCTGCCTTTATGCTTATCAGCTTGTCGGTAATGGATGATGTCCTGAAGCCATACGTAACGCCCACCGGCGAGGATGTCCACGCCGAGGGTTGGGCCATTGGGAGATGAGCCTAACTGGTAGGGGCCGAACTGATAGCCCGCCCCGAAATCCATGAAGAGCATGTCAACGGACTTGACGATGGTTATCCCTGTGTTACCTTCGCTGAGCGACTCCTCCTCGAGCCCGATGTAGTTGAAATTGAAGTAGAGACCCCAGCGGGCGGGCCAGTACTCCGTATTGAGAGCAACAGGGAAGTTCATATACTCGGAGATATCACCGAAACTCGCATCTATGGTCGCAGTAGTGTCGAAGAAGCACATCTCACCCTTAAACGAGGGGAGCCAGCTATAGACCGTTATTCTCTTGCCGAGCTGGCCGGAAGCATACGCGGTTGATGAACTCAGGACCAATAGCAGCAGAAGCAGCGCAACGGCACACCTTCTCATTGTGGATCTCCTTTCGTACCCGTCCAGGTAATATTCAGTACGATAACTTGTCATATTATACTCATTACCGGGACATTGGCAACAGGAGTTTGGCATGGGGACAGCTCGATGCAATGAACAGTGGAGAAAAGGGGGACAGCGCCCTGTGGGCGCTGTCCCCTGATGTCATTCCGGAAGTCTGCGGGCCTGAAGACCCACAAAGAGCATGGTCCAACCGCTGGACAGGAAATGGATTCCCACGAGTACGCCGATTGCCCAGGCACCTGAGAGAGGCCAGTGGCGCATTATGAGGACTCCAAGCAGAAGGCTCAGGATGCCGTTAAAGACTCTCCAGCCCCAGCCTGTATCGGGTCTGAGCTTCAAGCCGAGGGCTATGCCTGAGATTCCAACCACGAAGAAATACACCGACAGCAGCCAGGTAATCCAGGCCAGGCCCGCGCCGGGGCGCGTGAGCATTATAATGCCGCCTATCAGGGCCAGAATTCCCACCAGGAAGCCCATGGCGCCGGCTCCCCAGGAACCGGCCTTGAGCGCGCCAATTAGACGCGAAAGGCCGGCGAGTAGCAGGAAGATCGCCACCATCATGGTTATGGCAAGGCCAGCCATGAGGGGTGTGGTGACGGCCAGTATCCCGATTATGATCTCGATGATTCCGAACAGGATCAGCCACTTGGCGTTCCTCTTGGCTTCAGCAATCCAGCCAGCAACTGGGGACATGAGCTTACCCTCCTTTTCACCTGGTCAATGGACCACTCTCTTACCCTAGTAACACTTACTGATCAGCTAAACCGATAGCGGGGATGGCGTCAAGAAAATACCAGATAAATGGACAAAGAAGCAGAGAGAAAAAGCAGGGACAGCGCCTTGGGGGGCACTGTCCCCGACTTGCAGACTATTCCAGGATGGGCCTATTCAAGCAGCTCATTCTTCTTTAAGGGTTGTAACCGACTCCGAGGGCGAGAGTCCAGAACTGCTGCCCCGGCTCATTCGAGTCAAATGCGTAGTTGAAGCGTACCGCGGCCATCAGGAGGGCCTTGGGACTCACCGGGATCATCACGCCGCCCTCGGGTGCGAAGCCGAAGTGCCAGGACGAGCAGTCGGTCTTAACCCCACATATTTCACTCTCGACGTCGATCCAGTAACCCCCGAGGCCGAGCCCGATATACGGTACTGCCGGTGGGTCATCCCGAAGCAGGGTGAAGTGGTAATCCGCATGCACAAGGACCGGAATGATAAGCATGTCCCGCTTCTCGATATCGTCACCCTCCGCCGCAAGCAGGAAACCCCCCGGGGCAGTGTAGGAAACCTCTTCCGAGAATGCGTTAAAATGTGCTGAGAGACTAAAGGACAGTCCGGGAGGGAAGGGGATATTATTGAAACCCCTGAACTCGAAGCCCGCGCCATATGGGCTCATCTTATCGATAAAATCCTTGGTGTCCCCTGCGGGCATCGATGCCTCGTAGGTAAACGCATATATGAGATTACTTGCGTAAGCCCCCGAAGCCATCACCAATAGCAAGAGAAGAGTGAGTGCATACTTCATTACCACTAACCTCCTGATGGAGCCAAAATCCATTTAACCCGAAGCACCCGTCAATTCTATACCAGTCCCCTGTTCACCTT
>JAUVJV010000113.1 GCA_030592245.1 Candidatus Eiseniibacteriota bacterium | reverse complement strand
TAGCGTTGGAATCCGGTACCACGACGATGACCTCGGGGGGCGTGTCGTCGATATTGGTGACGATATCGGCTACCGTCTCAGTATTCTCCATAACGGTGAGGGGATCCTTAACGGCAGCATCATCGTAGGCTGATTCCGAGGAGTCCCAGGACTCGGGAACGAAGAGCGTGACCGCCGTGCTCTCGATAAGAGCATTAACATAGGCAGGATGGATATAGCCCACGGCCGAGCTGCCGTCCAAGGGATGGATCGAGACATAGTATTGGCCGTCAGGCAGATCCAGGAATGAATAGGTGCCATCAGGAAGCGTATATTCACAGGCGGCGGTGTCACCGCTGGCCGCGTCAATCGCAAAAACCGCAGCCCCGGGCAAGGGGTTGCTGGTATAGCCGTCGGTCACCGTGCCGGTGAGCCGGCTGACGGACAACATATACTCCCAGTAACCGTATGCCTTGATCATGGCCGCCCGGTCGTCGGCTTCGAGGGATGCCGCTTCCAGGCCCGGCGGCAGGATGAAATACATGGTGGAAGATTGCACCGGCGTGTGAGATAGCCCGAACAGGTGGCCTGCCTCGTGAGTTGTCACTGCCTCGATCTGGATACCGTCCACGGGCCCATCCGTGGGTGTCCGGAAATCCATGTCGGAGTTGAAGATTATGTCTGAGTCCATTATCTCACCCGGGCGCCACCACTGATTGGCAAACCAGGTGGGCTCGGTGAACGAGGTTGTAAGCCCGACGGCAATCACGCCGGCTCCGAACCGGTAGTCGGGATCCGCAAACGTGACCAGGTTGGTCTCATCGAAGGCGTCCGCGTCCGCGTCGGCAGTCAGGCCGCCGTAGAGGGCCTGCGCATCACAGAGGCCCAGCGTCCAGTTGTCGAAGGCATCGATGATGGCCGTGGTATCACTCCCATCGCTTATGCCGGGCGCTCCTGATTCGTGTATGTAGTAGGTGAGAGGGAAGACCGAACGGTCCCAGTACTCGGTATGGCGCCCGCCTGCGCCATCATCAATACAGCCGTTCCCGTAACTGTCGAACCCGGAAGCGTCCTCGGTCGAGCACGAATCCTTCGCGCCGAAGACCCCGTCTCCGTCGGAGTCATCTGCACAATATGTCGGAGAGTCGTCGACGCCGGAAGCGCTCGTGTTCCTGGCGTAGACCGCCACATTGTCGAACATTGGCGCCGGAGTATGCACCCCGGTCCAGGGGTAGCTCCCACCCCACTCGTCATACATGTCCTGGCCGGCGAGGCGGATCTTCATCTGGTTGGCGCCTGGAGTCATGAAGGGTGTCAAGTCCGTCACGAATGAGATAAAGCCAGCCACAGCATGGTGAGCCCAATTATCGTTTTCCCAGGTCCACAGGGGTGGCGTGGCAACCTCCCACTGGTAGAACACGAGGTTGTTGATCGGCAGATTGGCATAGACATCGAACCTGAGGACATATTCACTGGCATCGGTGGGTATGTCGATCACCGGTGACTCGATCCCGATGGATATAGGAGTGAAATCCTTCTCGAAGGGGAATACACCTGTGGTCTCCTCCCAGGCCACCCAGCTCCAGCAGTAGCCGTCGCAGGGACGGTCGACCTCGCAGCCGGGGATCTCCTCCAGGCGGTACTCGAGGGCATGCTGAGAAGGTGGCGTGGTTGACGCCACCCAGCCGTCGCTGTCTGAATCAAAATTGTCCCGCGCATATCCGGTGACCTCTATCCAGTCCAGGCGGACGGCACCGTTGGAGTCATAGCTCCCGTCCTCATCGCTGACGGTCCCGTCGGACTCGAAGCGGAATCGCAGCGTGACCACCTGGCCGGCGTAGGAGTAAAGACTCGTAGTGTCGGCGAGAAACCCCGATGAATTGCTGGTCCAGGTCTCAAGGTTGGTGAAGTTTTCTCCCCCGTCGGTGGATACGTCCAGGTACACTAAGTCCCAGTCAGTCTCGGTGTCATACTGGAACTCATATCTGACTTCATGGTCTTGCAGCATCCCGGAACCAAGGTCGAAGTCCTTGGTCAGGTACTGTGTCCAGTTGTTCCCGTAGCCTGGCGGGGTCGCCCAGGTGCCGATGCTGTCACCGCACCACATCACCCCGCGCTCACCATGTCCGTCTCCATGGTCGTAGGTCGCATGACGCCAGTAGAGTGTTGTGTCAACCTCCAGCAAGTCGATAGGCACCCAGCCGCTTGCGCCGTCCTGGAAATCCTCGAAGTAGATGCACGTGGTATCGCTCCCCGAGCCGGAAAGCAACACGGGCGATACTGAGTGCTCCGTCTCATGCATTATCTTCGGTATCTTGGGTCGACCCGAAGCCGGCGATGCGAGCATGTAGGCAAGGAGAAGAACCACGCACACGATGGCGTATTTCATATGGACATGGGTCTTGTGGGGTCTCATCTTCGCGGGTCTCATTCGGTCACCCCCTCTGCTGCGGGGTGACCAAGGGCGTGGCTCACGAACTCATCAAGCGGTACTCCGAGAGCCGGAGCGCGCTCCTCTCCACCAGATGGCGCTCCCAGAAGCTGGACACCCTCAGGCCGGGGAGCACGGATAAAGGGCTCGCCCGTCTTGAGGTCACGCTCAATGGCGAACCGTCCCTGGGAGAAACCCGATACCCGGTAACTCTCAGCATCATAAGGCTCGGCGAAAAGCAGCACCTCGTCCCCGGGCCTCCACCTCAAGGCACCGTGCACCGTTACCTTGACGCTACCCACGATGCCGCCGATCTGGACTATCTCCACTGTTGCCGGGGCAATGCCCTTGTAGGTCTCGTCCACAGCTATGCGGGTACGGGTGAAAATCTTGGTATGTTTCCCATTCCAGTAGGACTCGCTACTCTGGACCCTTCCGCGAACCACCAGTTCAGAGCGGGTGCCGAGTTGTTGTGGGCTCAGGTACTCAAGCAGTGTCGCGCCGGCGAAAGCGCTCCAGGTAAGCAATAGCAGACATAGGCAGGCAAAGCTCTTTAGCCAGAGTCTCATGCGTTTCCTCCTGTCCGGGGCGATACCTCTAAGAGTCGGTTAACTCCCTCCCATATAGATATACAGTTCGCACCCTGCACCGGTTCGCTACCACGGTGCATCCTCCAGCCCGATAACAACGAATGCCGACCAGTGGTAGGGGTGCGCATAACGTGTATCTTTCATCAGCGCGAAGCGGGCGTCATTGAGCGCTTGTCCCGCCGGCTGTCTTCCTTTAAGCATCCGCCCGTAGAACTCTTCCATCAGCCTGGCTGTCGATTCATCAGAGACGGCCCAGAGGCTTGCGATGAGGCCGCGCGCACCCGAGGCCAGGAAGGCCCGGCTCAGGCCCACGACGCCCTCGCCTCTCCCGATTTCACCCCGCGCAGATTCGCAGGCCGAAAGCACGATCAGGCCCACGTCCATGGGTTGCGACATCACCTCAAGAGTCTGGAAGTAGCCGTCCTCGGTCCCAGCTGCGTCCGGGCACAGGACGATGCACGATGAGGTTGGTTCCGCCCGGTTCACGATGCCATGAGTGGCCAG
This sequence comes from Candidatus Eiseniibacteriota bacterium, assembly GCA_030592245.1. GTDB lineage: Bacteria > Arandabacterota > Arandabacteria > Arandabacterales > Arandabacteraceae > JAUVJV01. The sequence continues at coordinate 3,534 of JAUVJV010000113.1, read as the reverse complement.
GTGAGCCACCCGGAACGATCCTGTCTTGATCTTGCGCTTAAGCAGGGCCTCATTGGCGTCCCGTCCGAGGTAGATGTCCTTTTGATCATTCTTAAGATCCGAGCTTATGCTTAAGACTTCGTCTCTTGAGTGGGGAAGCGGTACGATCCGGCCCCTGTATCCCGGCAGGGGGTCCAGCATAGTGTAGTCGGGCGCACCGAGGGCAAGCAGCTCCTTGTCGAAGCGGGCAGCGCCTTTGCCCTCCTCGCTCTTTCTGTTCTTCAGGGTAAGGTATATCGACGCCGAGGGGGCGTACGTGATCGAATGCTTGCTCGCGAGGTAGGATAAGTCTTTCCAGCCGGCATTGCCCGCCGGTACCGGTAGCAGAACCTCAAACGGAAGTTCGAAGAGGGCCCCGTCGGGTATCACTATCAAGTTTTCATAGTTGGCGATTTGGGAAATGGCGGGCGCGACTGCCGCAAGGTAAAGCTCATGTGCGGTCTGGCGGAGCTCCTGGTCGGCAATCACGGGGCTGGCCATGGCCTCTCTCAATCTGCTGACCGCATCGATGAATACCGCGCGTTTGCTCAGGCGATGAACCGCACAGCCGCCAGCGTCAATGACCCAGAGGAGCGATGCCGTATCACCGAGTGCATAGGCGAGCATCGCAGTATCTTCCGGCAAAACGGTGCGGATCTCATCCGAGGTGGCGACATCCGGGGTGGCGGTTCCGCCACCGTGTGCGGCCGCAAGCCGGTCATTCCTTATCTTATTATACCTCTCCTTGAGCTCTCGCTCCCTGGCGCCATAGCCCGGCTCCTCGGGTTCAAGGCCGTAGAGCGAATCGAGGAGGGCATCCTCGGCTTCCGAGCCCGAGGCAAGCACGGGCGCCTCTATCAGGTCGAGCAGCCCCCTGGCCTTGGCCCGCTCGATGGTCTCGAATGCCCGGCCGGACCACAGCTCGGTGTCATCACCATGCGCCCGGCCCGCATAGTACATTGCAACCTCTTCAAAATAGAACCGGCGCAGACCGCCCAGGTAGCCGGTCCTCACCTCTGCTGCCCCGATATCTTTCCGGGTTTCATCTATCATCTCAAGCGCCGTTTCGTAGTGATAGCGTGCGCTCTCGGGATCGGTTTTCTCGAAGCTGTGCCCCAGGGCGAATGCCAAGGCTAAGATGAGATCACCATCCCGGGTCCTCTCGACAATCGGCGCGACCTCTCTGAAGGTCTTTCGGGCTTCCTCCGATCGTCCGGCGAGCACCTGGTTGGTGGCCACGCCCATCAAGTCCATTGCGACATTGGCCTCGATACCTGCTTCCTTATCCTCAGCAAGCAGAATCTCCCAGGTCTCGATGGCGGCATCATAGCGCTTGAGCCAGTGCTCGAGCTCGGCCGCCAGGACCATGGCTTCGCGGACCATCTTGGGACTTCCTATTTCCTCGGCGAGGTCGCTGGCGTCCTCGGCATACCACAGGCCCTTCTCGTACTCGTGTTGTTCCTTGAGCATATAGCCCAGGTTGAGCAGGGCCTCGAGCTGATAGGCCGGCATCTGATGGGCTTCCGACAGATCGAGCAGGGTATCGAAATCGCTCTGGGCCCAGGCAAGCTCGCCCATCTTCATATTGGTGATGCCGCTGTTGCGGAAGTAGACAACGGAGAGCTCGGGGTCCGGATGCTCCTCGAGAATCGCCTTCGCCGCGTCCAGCTCCTGCAGGGCTTCACCGTAGCGGAAGGCCTCCGCCAGGTTGAGTGCCAGGTTGAGATGGCAGAGGGCCTGGCCCCTGGGGTCGTCCATCTCTCTTGCCAGATCGAGCGCTTCGGCGAGGGTGCTGTTGGCGCTTGAGATCCGGCCCATCTCGGCATTGAGACCGGCGACGCTGATAAGGAGCTCATACTGCCGTGCCCCGTCGCCGGTGCTCTCCACCACTGGTACGGCTTCTTCGTAAGTGGTTCGAGCCTCTACCATGCGGCCCATCGCCAGGTGTATATTGCCCAGGTAGGTCAGCGAAGTGGCAAGGCCCCCCAGGTCCTGCGTCCGGCGCCTGAGGTCGATGGCCTGCTCATAGTAGTCACGGGCTATATCGAGATTGCCGAGCTGGTAGTTTACGCTGCCCAGGCCGTTTAAGGTTCTGCCCTCCAGGATCCGGTCCTCGATCGCCCGACGGGCGGCCAGAGCCTTGTCATAATGGCCCGCGACAGCTTCAAAGTCCCCCTTATACCAGCAGACCACTCCCAGGCTGCCCCACAGGATGGCCGTGGAACGGTTGTCGCCGATTGATTCATAGAGGGCCATCGCATCACCGAAGAGACCGATGGCGCGGTCGTACTCACCCGCATTCCGGGCCTCGGTGGCGGCGCCTTCCAGTACCTTTGCCTCGAGGCGCTCGGCTTTTTGCTCCGCAGTCCAGCCCCGGTAGGTCCTTACCATGTCGAGGGGAGCGGATGACCCGGTATCCGAGTGGTGGATTGCCGCAATATGCTCGGCGAAGTCCAGGTTGTCCCCGGCAGCCTCGCTCTGGCCGGCGGCATCCAGCTCGAGCGCCACGTCCAAGAGCCCCCCGGTGGCAGCCCCGATGAGAATCTCATACTGGCGGGTAAACTCGGCGAGGGCCTTATCATCGGAGGCTGAGGCGATCGAATCGGCTCTAACTATAAATATCTCAACGGGATCGGATGCACCAGCCTGGCTGTGGGAAGTTACCAGCGCCAGTGGAATCAGCATGAGACAGCAACATAGTTGTACAAAACGCATTACAGTTGCTCTCCGCCCTTCAGATGCATTCCAGTGAATCAAGAAAGCATACTTGTGCCGGGGGCGGTAAAGACATACTTGTGCGCCACGGCAGCCCAGTATCACCTACAATTGTACCCCGGATCGGATGCGAAAGTCAAGCACCGCATTAGGCGCAACTTCTTTGCCTATTTGCGGTTAGCCATATCATGGGAGTCATCTGAACCCCATCCGATGGGATGCGATGAAGAGAGATGCCAACTCTATGGCAACCGGTTTGTAATTCCAGCGAGAAGGTGAGTGTGCTTTTCTTAGCTTTACGCCGCAGTGGGGGGTGGGTACAATGGGAAGCACTTCACGAAGCAGAATTGTTACTTGCATGGCCATCAGATTGCAGGAGGCAAGAGCGATGAGAAAGATCACCGTTCCTCCCGTCCACGAAATCCTGGTTTCTCTGGGTGCGTGCGCCATTGTTCTCTTAGCCATGACGGCTCCGCTCCTTGCGGCTGAGGCTCGAGGCGACAGGGAAGTAGGCGCCAAGGTCATAGAGACAAAGGGCACGGTTGAGATCGCCGCCGAAGGGCAGGCCGCAAGAGAGGCCGCGCCGGGTGATTTCATCTATGAAGGCGAGGATCTCACGGTTCACAAGGGCAGTGCCGTGACACTGGCCATGTATGATAAGACCTTAAGGGAGTTCAATGGCCCGACGACCCTCACCATTCGCAAGGGTTCCGTGGAGGGTGGCACGGTCCTGGGCAACCTGACTGCCGCGGTCGCAGACATGCTTTTCAGCTCCGATCCGCAGACATCCCAGGCCGTCAT
>JAUVJV010000251.1 GCA_030592245.1 Candidatus Eiseniibacteriota bacterium | reverse complement strand
TATCTTCTGTGAAGTGTTTGAAGTGGGTGGATGGTTCCCGCGCCGTAACCGCCACCCGCTTTCCCCACCCTGTTGACCGGAGACATTCGCTGTGGTAGATTTCCTCAGAAGGCGACATAACAATGAAGCGAAAGTACTACTACCTCCTTATCGGAATAGCAGCCTTCCTGCTCTATTCGGCGTTCGTGGAGCCCTACTGGATCGTCCGGAAGACCTATGATATTCGGATTCCGGGTCTGATGGCCAAGAAGATCACCGTGGTGCATATAGCGGATATCCACACCACATCGGCGGGCTACAGGGAACGAAAGACCATCAGGATGGTAGAGGAAATCAACCCCGACTTCGTTCTTGTGACCGGCGATCTGCTTAAGTCCCACAGCAAGCTTGCAAGCGGCCTGGAGTTTCTCTCCCAGATCAGGTCCAGGTACGGCACCTACATGGTGTTAGGCAATGCCGACGGCGTCCTCGAAGCCGCGCTGAGGTGGAAGCGAACCCGGAAGGATTCACTCGATTACCATATTCTCATGAACGAAAGCGTCGATTGCGGCGCCTTCCACCTCGTGGGGCTGGACGATCCGGTGGACAACCGCGAGGATGTGGAGAAGGCCTTCACGGGAGTCAACGGGACCAAACCTGTCCTGGCCCTCTGCCATTTTCATCCCGACAGTCTACTCTGGGATCTCGAGTCCAGGGGAACCGACTTGGTATTCTCAGGCCATACCCACGGGGGCCATATCGGCTTCGGCGCAATAGTGGGCTTGTTCCCCTATGCGTACCGGAGCAGGTACATCGCGGGTCTCTATTCGATCGGCGACATGCGCCTGTGCGTGACGCGGGGCGTGGGCACGAATGTCTTCCCGCTGAGGTTCCTCTGCCGGCCCGAGGTCATTGTCGTCAATCTCCTGGGTGAGTGAGCGTGAAACTCCCGGCAGCCCTTCAATCCATAACCCTTCCATCTGTAACCCTGATCTGGGTGCTTCTGCTTTCCCTGACCAGCCTGGTGATGGCGGCCGATCCCTATGAGGAGATGCTCGGCGACGTCGAGCAGGAACGCGACTATCTGCTGCTCTTAAACAACCTGGACACCATTCTCAAGCAGCCCATAAACCTGCTCGAGGCGGACCGGGAGGAGTTGGGCCGCCTGCCCTGGGTGAGTCCCTGGCTCGCGGATGAGATCGTGAGCTTAAGGCGCAGCGGCGAGCTTAAGCGTCTTGAGGACTTGAAGCGGATCGACTCGGTGGATGACGCTCTTCTCGATCTCTTGAGGCCCTTTGTTGAGGTGCGGCCCATAATGAGGCGGGATGCGCCAATACTTAAGGGCATGCTGAGGGCGCGGGTGGTGTCCCGGCCGACATCAGGCACTTACAGGGACCTTAAGACCTACCTTCGCGGACAGCTGGGCTACGCCGGCTGGGAGGGTGGCTTCGTTCTCGAAAAGGACAGGTACGAGTCCCGGTTCAATGACTTCCAGTCGTTCTACCTGGAAAAGAGCTTTGAGGGAAAGGGTTTCGGCCGCGGCCGTGTGATCGCCGGCGATTTCCTGCTTGCGACCGGGCACGGGCTGGTCTTTTCCAACCCTTACGGCTACTCCCCGTCCACGGTTGACCCCTGGCGCTTCAGCCAGGGCGACTTCGCCATCAAGCCTTATACATCTGTCGAGGAAAACTTCGGGCTCACCGGTGCCGGACTGGGCGTATCGCGAGGCGAGCTGGATCTTTGCTTCGCGGTCTCGCGCGCGAAGTATGACGCGAGCCTTGATGAAGACGGGCGCGTTAAGTCGCTGGGAACGAGCGGCCTCCATGTGAGCGAGCGGGAGCGGGAGGGGAAACAGGCGCTCCAAGAGGACCTGCTGGGACTGGCGTTTCGATTCAGGCGTGTGGGGGGACCTGCACCCTGGGGTGCCGTCTGGCGCGCAGGGATCGATGCATCCTATAGCCGGCTCAACCGGGAGTTCAGCGCACCGAGGCTTTCCTGGCTCTCGACGGACGGGAATCTTATGGGAAGTCTTGACCTGTCGCTCGAGGTGCGCCAAACCCTCGCATTCGCGCAGGGAGCCCTCGCGGACGGTGGGGGAAAGGCCCTGATCGCAGGCCTGGCCTTCGACCGGCAGCGGCTCGAGTTTCTGATGGTCGGAAGAAGCTACGATGACACTTACCTGAGTCTGCACTCCAGGCCCTTCGCCTTTTACTCGGGCGTGGCCACGGGCGAGCGGGGTCTCTTCGCGCGCATAGGCTTCGAGCCGGTCCGCCGCATGGCCGTCTCCATCGGCAGTGACCTGCATGAGAAGCGGATGCCGGAGGAGGGTCTGAGCCGGCCTTCGGGTTCGGAGTCCTTCATGAATCTGAGCTTCAAGGTTGCCGGCGTGGCTCTCTCACTTGGGGAGAAGCTCCTGGTGAACCACGAGCCGTCTGATGGGGAGGGCCGGCCGAGCGAGGAGAGGCGTAGACTGAGGAGCCGCCTGGATGCCAGATACAAGGCGAGGAGATGGCTCTCGCTCCGGCTCCGCTATGAGAACCTCCGGGCGAGTAAGGATGAGGGCGACGGTGTCGAACGGTCCTCATCCGACCTCTTGAGGCTTGATGTGGATTTCCGGAAGCTCGCTCCGGCGGAGATACGCGCGGGCTTCTACGTTTTCGCGATCGGGCAGTACGCTTCCCGGATCTACCAGTATGAGCCCGGCGTGCCCTACTACCCTGCGATTGAGATGTTGAAAAGTGATGGCTCGAGATGGTATCTTGTCTTATCGTTTGATATGAAGCGTTTCGGCCGTCTGGCGGCCAAGTATGGCCGGACCGAGTATACCGGCGGCGAGGACAAGTCGGGTTTTCTATTCTACTACAGTTTGAGAACTTGACCGGAGTTTGGGGACCTGACCGGAGCCCGGGGACTTGACCGGGAAGAAGAGGACGGGCCCTGGGCCGGATGATCTGACAGGTGGTGTAAGGATGCCGAAACTGAGGAACCTGCTGCTGAGACCGGAGAGCAGTCTTTCAGGAATGCTTGCCATGGTGCTGATTGCCGGTTTCCTTCTCTTATCGGCCGGCCACGTGCACCTGGCGGGCTCGGCCCCGGAGGCCGCATCTGTAGCAGGCGATCCGGCCGGTTGGGTGATTGCGATTCTTCCCTTCGATGCGCTTTCAGTTCCTGCCCTTCATTCATATTCAGGATTCGCGCTTTCCGAAGACGCAGTGATGGTGGTGTTGCCAGGGATGGCGGTGCTGCCTGAATCGGAGGTTGCGGACCTGCTTGGAGAACCGCGTGCCGTGCTGGAGCGGCGCCGGGGAGTGCCTTTCTGGATATCCGCATCGCGCATCCCTGAGTATGCTATGGAGGGAACCGGGGCCAGCTTCGTTTACAGGGGCAGCTTGAGCACGGTGATCGAAGCCGACCTGGCTTCGGCCCGCGATCTCATGGCCCGGGGCTTTACCCTGTCCGAGCTTGGGCTCAGTCCCCTCGGGGAGATCATGAAACCCAGCCTTGCGGATGTCATGCTCGATGACCTTCTCGCCGGGAGACCCCTGACGGAAGCGCGCAGGCGTTTCATGAGCGCCCTTGCCGATTCGGTTGATACTGTCCTGATCTGGCAGACCATAGAAGAGCTGGTCTGGGACCCAGAGGCCCAGGAATACAGGAGCCGCTATTCTTGCAGGGAGGAACTCGGGGATTACGCAACCCCCCTGATAGTGAATCGCCTCACCGACTACCTGGCGCTTTATGGCGGCGCGGTTACCGTGGCCCCGTGCATGCCCAATGTGTGGGAATGCCCCGAGCTCCCGCCTGAGAACCTCGTCGCCGACCTGCCCGGAAAGAAATCGGGCGCTCATTACATAGTGTGTGCCCACTATGACGCCACGGCTTCCCGCGACACGCTCTGGGACTGGGAGACCGACCCTGCTCCCGGCGCGGATGATAATGCCACGGGGGTGGGCGTCTTGCTGGAGTGCGCGAGACTCCTGGCGCCGCTCGAGCTTGACATAGGGCTTAAGTTCATAGCCTTCTCGGGCGAGGAACAGGGCCTCAAGGGCAGCGAATGCTATGCGGATTCCATAAAGCTCATCACCGATTCCGATTCCATTCTTGGCGTGATCAATGTCGACATGGTGGGCTATGTCAAGGACGGCAGACCCCTGCTGACACTTGCATATAACTGGAAGTCCAGGTGGCTTTCGGACCAGCTGGAAGAAGCATCGATTGTCGCCGGGCTCGAGACTGAAATCGAGCAGGTCGATCTGACCGGGAACTCCATGAGCGATCACTTCTCATTCTGGCAGATCGGAATCCCGGGAGTCCTCTTCATCGAGGAGCTGGTAGGCACGGCCTGGCCGCCCACGACGCCCGTTAATCCTCACTACCACACGACCGGTGATACCCAGGACCTGCTGACCATGAGCCAGGTCGGAGACAATGCAGGAATCGTGGTGAGCTTCCTCTCCCGGTTTGCGTCCCTTCCGGAGGACACGCTGGTCGATGTGGAGCTCACCGAAGGCAGCGTCGAGTGGGATTGGGACGGAAGAAACCGCGAAGACCCT
>JAUVJV010000464.1 GCA_030592245.1 Candidatus Eiseniibacteriota bacterium | reverse complement strand
AGTGATTCCATCTTTTCCAACTCGCACTCACCCGCGGCGGCGAGCGCACGGAGCGTGGCCAGGGTATACCCGTACACGCCAATATGTCTGAAGTACGGCGAACATTCTAAGTCGATATCCCTACCCAGGGCAAGGAATTTCCCCGGGAACGGGATCGCCGACCGGGAGAAGCAGATGGCGTACCCTTCTCTGTCAATAAGGACCTTTGCGACGTTCCTATCGAAGACCTCGTGTCTCCAGCGGATTCTGGCCGAAAGCGTGCTCATGGCGGCTCCATTCAGGAGCGCACGGGCACAGGCGTCGATATGGTCGGGGTTGATGAGGGGTTCATCACCCTGGATGTTAACATAATAGGGGGTCTGGAGGGTCTCGGCGACCTCCATCAGGCGGTCGGTACCACTCGCGTGGTCGGCCGATGTCATCATGGCCTTACCGCCGAAGGCCTCGACGGCATCCTTGATTCGCCTGTCATCGGTGGCGACTATGACTTCCGAGAGAAGCGAAGCGCGGGAGGCCCTTTCATAGACATGCTGGATCATGGGCCTGCCGGCTATCGGCACAAGGGGTTTGCCCGGAAAGCGTGTCGAGCCATACCTTGCGGGAACGACTCCTATCACGTCATCCTGTTCAGGCACCTATGCTGTACGCCTCCTTACCCTTCAGGTACAGGTCGTCTCCGGTGGCGTCGATCGCGACGATCGCGGGGAAGTCCTTGACCTCCATGCGCCTGACCGCCTCGGCCCCGAGCTCCGGGTAGGCGATCACCTCCGCCTTCACTATGGACTTCGATATCAGGGCGCCGGCGCCACCGACCGCCGCGAAGTACACGGCGCCGTGCTCCTTCATCGCATCCTTGACGTTCTCGTCCCTGGGCCCTTTGCCGATCATCCCCTTGAGTCCGTTGGCGATCAGGGTCGGGGTATAGGCATCCATCCTGTATGAAGAGGTCGGGCCCGCCGAACCCACGGCAAAGCCGGGCTTGGCAGGCGCGGGTCCAACATAGTAGATTATCTGTCCCGGAAGATCGAACGGCAACTCCTTGCCCTGCTCGATCAAATCGACCAGTCTCTTGTGCGCGGCATCCCTCGCAGTGTAAATGACGCCCGTGATGCTGACCTTCTCCCCTATCTTCAGGTCCTTGATCACATCATCACTGAGCGGTGTCGTGATAGTCTTGGTTTCTGCCATCTTGATTCCCCCACAGACCTCAGATTGTTCGCTCACCATGCCTGGAGGCATGGCAGTTCAGATTGACGGCCGCCGGCAGCGACGCGATGTGACATGGATGTGTCTCTATGTGCACATCCAGGGCTGTAACTCTACCACCCAGTCCCTGCGGGCCCACGCCGCTGTTGTTGATCCGCCTCAGGAGCTCCACTTCGATGTCGGCATAGAACGCATCGGGATGCCTCTCCCCGAGGGGCCTCAAGAGAGCTTTCTTGGCCAGGAAGGCGCACTTCTCGAAGGTCCCGCCGATTCCAACCCCGACAACGACCGGGGGGCACGGGTTTCCGCCCGAGGTTACCACCCGCTCCACCACGAAGTCCTTCACTCCCTCGATGCCATCGGAGGGCTTGAGCATCTTGACCTCGCTCATGTTCTCACTTCCACCGCCCTTGGGAGCGAGCGTTACCTTGACCTTCTCACCGGGCACCATCGTCAGGTGGATCACCGGGGGGGTATTATCTCCCGTGTTCTCTCTCTTGATCGGATCGGAGAGTATCGACTTCCTCAAGTATCCCTCCGTGTAGCCTCTGGCCACCCCGTCGGCGACAGCCTCGCTCAAGTCGCCCCCAACCAGATGAACATCCTGCCCGAGATCGATGAAAACCACGGCGAAGCCGGTATCCTGACAGATCGGGATGCCTTCCTCGCGCGCGATCCTGGCGTTCTCCAGCACCATGGAGAGAATCTCCTTGCCGGTCTCCGATTCCTCGACGTCCAGCATCTTCTTGATAAAGGCGACCTCCACCTCACCAAGTATGCAGTTGGTCTCTATGGAAAGATCCCTGACCGCATCGCTGATGTCCTTTACATTCACCTCTCTCATAAGGGGGTCCTCCGTTCGGGCTATTCTAAGAACACTAAAGCTCGTGGTCGAGTACGACGATGCGCCCGCTTCCCATCTCGTCTTTCTCTATCTCTATCTCCGTGGCCCCGGGCCGCTCGATCTCTCCGGCAAGCGAAAGGAAGTCCTCCACGGGTTTTATGGGGAAGCCGAGCGACTCGGTCTTGAAATGCATGGGAATGGTAACAGCCGGGGAGAGCGTCCTCATGATGCCGAGCGCCTCCCTGGGGCCTATGGTGAAGAGGCCGCCCACGGGAGTGAGCAGGACGTCCACCTTACCAATCGCGCCGATCTCCTCCGCGGAGAGCTCGTGACCCAGGTCGCCCAGATGACAGACCCTGATCGAGTCGATCTCGATCACATAGATGATGTTCCGGCCGCGGTCCTTGCCCTTGGTGGTATCGTGGTAAGTCTTGATGCCCTCGACCGAGATGCCCGAGGCATCGTGCTTGCCGGGAGTGGT
>JAUVJV010000180.1 GCA_030592245.1 Candidatus Eiseniibacteriota bacterium | reverse complement strand
CCTTTGCGGGGCGCGCAGCAGGTTAGTACTGCAAGGAGAAATCGGTTATCCCCTGTTCAATGTGGAGGTGGTTCCCAGTGCCGACGCATCTTATTTCATGGAGCGTAACCTCTCGTTGGTCAAGTTCTTGACCAGGGCGGGCGAGACCTGGAGCGAATGGAACCTGCCGGAAAAGGAGCGCAAGATCGCCAAGGAGATCGTGAGGTTCAGGAAACCCGACAGCAGCGAGCTCCTGGTCGGGGTGGACCTGAGCTACACCAAAAGCGGTGAGAAGCCCCCATTTGACACAACGATCAGGCTGGCCAAGAGCTTCGAGGCTCTCAAGAAGAGCCGGATAGCCTTACTGTCCGACCCCGTGCCGGCGATCAAGGAAGACGAGATAAGGCGCCTGGGTACCTATGACTGGCTCGACATTCCCAGGAAGAGCTTCAGGGATACCCTGGGCATCCTGTCCCAGTGCAACCTTCTCATTTCCGGAAACACCAACCTGCTCCACTTCGCGGCGGCGATGGGCATTCCCACCTTCGCGCTGTTCACCGATCAAGAGGATCGGCGCTGGATTCCGACCCGTGGTACTTTCCAGCTGGTTGAGCAGGCGGTGTGGTCAACCACGGCGCCGGCCAAACTGGCCATGGATATGCGCGACTTCGCCTGCGCGTCCTCAAGGAACTAGAAATGGACGATTTCAAAATTTACCTGAGAGTGCTCTCCTTTATGAAGCCTTACTGGAAGAGGGTGGGGGGAGCCATGGTGCTGATGGTTCTCTGCGCGGCATTCGCGGGAATATCCATAGGGATGATCTTGCCCTTTGTGAAGGTGCTGTTTGAAGGCGCCGACATGGGCCTGCCGCAAGCTGAGGAGGCGGCGGCGGACGGCGGTATGATGGACATGGTGCCTGATATGTTCTCTTCGATCCAGGACCAGGTGAGGCTCAAGGTTCTTGGCTTCTTCGCGGCGAGTTCCTCTCTGGTAGCGCTTGAACGCATATGCCTCGTGATCCTGATTCTGTACTTCCTTAAAGCGCTCTTCACGTACTTGCTCGCCGTGACCAGTGTTTCGATCGAAGTCAGGGTGATCCGCGACCTCAGGAACGTGCTTTACATGCATCTTCACAAACTCTCGCTTGCCTATTTCCACAGCAGTCGGACGGGACAGATAGTGTCCAGGATAACCCATGATGTGACCCTGGTGCGCAATAGCATCTCCACAGGCTTCCTGCAGGCCATGAGGGACATGCTCGTGATCCTGGTGCTCGGCTTCATAGTTTTCTTCATAAGCTGGCGCCTTGCGCTGGCCGCCTTCGTGATGATCCCGATCATTACCTATGTGATGGGCCGGATAGGCCGCAGATTGCGGAGATACTCTACGAAGCTCCAGGAAAAGACAGCCGATATCGTAATCGTGCTCCAGGAGACCCTGTCCGGCATTCGGGTGGTCAAGGCCTTTGGGATGGAGCCTTTTGAAACCGCGAAGTTCATGGGGCACACTGAGGGACACCTCGAGGCAAATATGCAGCGCCAGCGCGCGGAGTCGCTTGCTCCGGCCATGACGGAATTCCTCGGCGCCTTTGGAGGGCTGGTCGTCCTGTGGTATGGAGGCAGGCAGGTCATCCGCGGAGGCATGCTCCAGCCTGAGATGTTCCTGATCTTCCTTGCGGCCATGCTTTCCATAATCAAGCCGGCCAAGACCCTGAGCCGGGCCAGCGCCAGGATCCAGGAGGGGATCGCTGCGGGCAAGCGGGTATTCGAGATCCTGGATGCTGAGCCGGACATCACCGATGCCCCTGATGCTGTGGAAATCGACCGGATTACCGAGGGGATAGAATTCGATCGGGTGAGCTTCAGCTATGATGGATGCGACCAGGTCTTGAGCGATATAAGCTTCAAGGTGAGCAAAGGCCAGGTGGTGGCGGTCGTGGGACCCAGTGGCGCCGGGAAGTCCACACTTGTGGATCTCATTCCGCGATTCTACGACGCCTCATCGGGAAGCGTGAAAATCGACGGGCGGGACATCCGGAAGATCAGTGTCAAGTCATTGCGGGCCCTGATGGGCATCGTGACTCAGGAGACCATTCTCTTTAACGATACGGTCCGGAACAACATAGCCTACGGACTCGAGGACATGGATCTTTCCCGGGTCAAGGACGCCGCAAGGGCGGCCAATGCCCATGATTTTATCAGCGGCTTCCCGGAGGGTTACGACACGATGGTCGGGGACAGGGGTGTGAGGCTCTCGGGTGGGGAGCGGCAGCGGCTGGCGATCGCGAGGGCGATTCTTAAGGATCCGCAGGTCCTGATTTTCGATGAGGCCACCTCGGCCCTCGACACCGAGTCCGAGAAGCTCGTTCAGGAAGCCATCGAACGCCTGCTCTCGAGCCGCACCAACTTCGTTATCGCGCACCGGCTCTCGACCGTGACCCACGCCGACCTGATTCTCGTGATCGCGGGCGGCAGAATTGTTGAGACGGGTAAACATGATGAACTGCTCGCCGCCGGGAAGATCTACCGGAAGCTCTATGATCTGCAGTTCAAGGATTACCCTCAGACGGTTGGGGAGGCTTAGGTCCGGGGATGGGTGACGATGCCTCGCGCGAAGTGGCCGGTGCCTCTCAGATACGCCCCGGCATCTATTCCGGATCCAATGTGCTTGTCATCAGGTTGAGTTCTTTCGGTGACGTCATCCTGACCGAGCCGGTCACGCGGACTCTCAAGGAACGCTACCCCGGCTGCAGGGTCACCTTCGTGACCAACTCGGACTATGCAGCGATACCATCGCTCTTCTCATCGGTAGATAGGGTTGTACCCTATCTCCGGGAGGGAAGTAATGACGCGTTGGATGATCTCTCAGGCAGGACGCCCTTCGAGCTCGCCCTGGACCTTCAGAACAATATGCGGTCCCGACGGATTACCCGCAGGCTCAGGACCGGCAAGGTTCTCAAGCACAGGCGGCAGCGCTTCCTTCGTTTCCTGAGGGTGCATATGCCCCGGCTCTGGAAGGGGAACCTGAAAGGCGCGGTGGAGACCTATTTCGATGTCATGAGCCCCCTTGGTATCGAACCCGTTGGCCTGACGCCAAGGATAGAAGCTCCTCGCTCCTCGGTGGAGGAGGCGAAGGGCCGCCTTCCAGGCGGTCCCTTTATCGCCGTCTGTCCCGGCGGGAGCAGCGACCACAAGCGATGGAGCACCGGGAGGTTTGCCGGGCTCGTTTCGACCTTGAGAAGCCGCAACCATCCGGTGGTCGTGATCGGCTCCGAGCACGACCGCCTTCCGGTCGAGGCGGCTGCAGGCTCGACCGGCGATCCGGAGATCATGACCTATGTGGGAAACGACATCCGGCTCATTGCGGGGCTTTTCTCGCTTTGCCCGGTAACCGTGACCAATGATTCAGGGCTCATGCACCTTGCTGCCGCCGTGGGCTCAAGAGTGGGGGCTATCTTCGGTTCCACCTCGCCTGCACTTGGGTTTGCGCCCACCGCCGGGGGATGCAGGGTTATCAGTCTCGATCTGGGCTGCAGCCCGTGCAGCTATCACGGGACCGTCCCGTGCAGGCTCGGAACGCGTGAGTGTTTCGAGGAAATAACGGTAAGAATGGTTGCCGACACGGTGGAAGGAATGTTGAAATGAAGGCGATCTTTCTCGACCGGGACGGCACCCTACTGGTTGAAGTGGGGTACCTCAATCACCCGTCCCAGGTTGTACCATATTATTTCACGGCCGAGGCGCTTAAGCTGGCCGGCGAAGCCGGTTTCCTCCTCATCCTCGTTACAAACCAGTCGGGAATCGCAAGAGCTTACCTCTCCGAGGCCGAGCTGGGCGCCATCCATGAGAGGATGCAGGCTATATTGCGCGACAGTGGCGTGGAACTCGACGGTATTTACTATTGCCCGCATCATGCGGAGGGGACGATCGAGAGATACAGGACAAAGTGCGCCTGCCGTAAGCCCGGCACGATGCTCGGCGAGGAGGCCGCCGAGAGGTTTGGCATTGACCTCGGGGCATCTTTTATGATAGGTGATAAGAAATCAGATCTTGCATTCGGGCGTGCGCTGGGTGTTACACCCTGTCTCGTCCGGACCGGTTTCGGCAGCTTCGAGGAAAGTAGTCGGGGCTCAACCGGTCTGGAGGGCGCGCGCATTTTCGACAACCTGCTGGATACCGTGCAGTGGATTCGTAAGCGGAGAATAGGACCAGACCGATGATACCTGTTTCAAGATGGACATTTCTGTTACTGCCCGTTGCGGCCGTGCTGGCTGCCCTCGCCGTTCCCCTGCACGCCGGGGACCTTCCCTTCGCTGTCGGGGAGAAGCTTACCTTCACGGTTCGCTACGAGTTTGCCAAGGCCGGCGAGGCCTCCATGGAAGTGAAAGAGAAAGTGGAATGCGGCAGCGGCCGTGAGTGCTTCAGGCTCGTCTCGACCGCTTGGTCGACCATGCCGTTCTCGCTGTTCTTCGAGGTGAAGGACGTGGTCGAATCTTACCTGGATACAGAGGAACTCTACACGTGGCGCTATGAAAAGCATCTGAAGGAAGGCAATCACGAAACCACCGAGATCGTTGTCTTCGACCAGGACGCTCACACGGCCACATACCCGGACGGCATGGTCGTCGATATTCCGGAGAGGGCACAGGATGTTCTGTCCTCTCTTTACTATGTGAGGACCATGGACATCGAAGTCGGCAAGAGCATCTTCATCGACAACCACGCGGATGAGAAAAACTATCCCCTGGAAGTGAAGGTCCTCAAGGTCGAGGAGATCAAGGTGCCGGCCGGCAAGTTCGAGTGTTTTGTCCTGGAGCCTATCCTCAAGGCCTCGGGCATTTTCCAGCATAAGGGAAGACTGACGGTCTGGGTTACCACTGACCCCGGCCACATTCCAGTGATGATGAAAAGCAGTGTCGCGATCGGAGCGATCAACGCGGTGCTGATAGATATCGTGCGCGGGAGCCATGATGCCAGGTAAAGATGACAAGGCGAAACACGGGAAGAAGGTCTCGATAGCGAACCGCAAGAGCAAGGTGACCGTCGAGGACTTCGCCGGGCTTCCCGGGGACTTCGCCTGGTTTCAAAATCTCAAGCAGATGATCCCCGCGATTCTTAAGGGAAGTGACCTTGGAGATATCAGCCGGCGGATTGCCCGGGCGCGGAGCGAGGGGCGCCCGCTGGTCCTGATGATGGGCGCGCATGTCGTCAAATGCGGATTCGGCCGGATAATCGGAGACCTCATCCGGAGAAAGGTAGTCACCGGAATTGCCATGAACGGGGCCTGCGCCATTCACGATGTTGAGATCGCCATGTGGGGCAAGACGTCCGAGGACGTGGAGGAAGGCCTCAGGAAGGGTGAATTCGGCATGGCCGGGGAGACTTCCGAATTCTTTGACTCCGCCTCGGCAAGGTGTCTCAATGATGACATGGGACTCGGCGAGGCCCTGGGATGCGAACTATCCGAGAGAGCAGCGCCCAATCCCGATGCCAGCATCCTCGCCGCGGCCTCGTCCTCAGGCATTCCTGTAACGGTGCATGTTGCCATCGGGACCGACATAGTCCACCAGCACACCGGCGCCGACGGGAGGGCGATCGGCCAGGGAAGTCT
>JAUVJV010000320.1 GCA_030592245.1 Candidatus Eiseniibacteriota bacterium | reverse complement strand
GTGGCGGCCACCTGGATGGGTATCTTTTGACCCGCCGCGGCCTCCGAGACCCGTTTCATCATGGTCCTTGAGGCAAAGGCCATCCGGTCAAACATCCTTAAGACCGGTCCTTCGCCCAGGCTTACGGCCGAGAGATGGTAGTCCACCTGGGGGGAGTCCCCTGGGGTGCAGGAGTCGATCGCGACGGCGAAATCGGGGTGGAGCTCATTACCCAGGGCGTATGCTCCCCGAAGGCCGAGCTCTTCCTGGACCGACCATGCGATGGTCAGCTTGACCTTAAGGCTCTCTATGTCGATCCTCTCAAGCGCCTCTATCAATGCGGCGCATCCCAGGCGGTCATCCAGACCGCGCGAGGTTACCATGTCATTGGCAAGTGTCGAGAAGTGCTTGCGAAGAATGATGGGCGAGAGCTTGGCCACCCCGAGGGCTTCGGTCTCCTCCCGGGACCGGGTTCCCACATCGACGCGCAGGTCCTCAGGCTTGATGGCCTCGGACATCTCCTTTTCCCGGTTCTTCATAAGGTGGGGCGGCTTGAGCCCGATAACACCCGGGACGGGATGGAGGCTATCCTCAGGATAGATGTCAACCATGCGTCCTGAAAGAACCCGGTCATCCAGGCCGCCGACCTTCTTGACCCTGATGTAGCCGTCATCCTCTATGTGAGTGACCACCAGGCCGATCTCATCCATGTGGGCAACAAAGAGAGCATGCTTCTCTCCGGATCCCACGGTGAGCGTGAGATTCCCCATGGGGTCAACCGCCGTCTTGCCATAGTGAGAAATCTTCTCTCTGATTCTCTCGCGGATGGGGTCTTCGCATCCGGAGACTCCCGGTGTCAGGATCAGCTCCTTAAGAAGGTTGAGATGCTTATCGAATTTGCTGGATACCACTCTGACCTCCGCCGTTTGGTTTTAAAGAGATTCTACAGGTTTACCCCGGGGGAGGTCAAGTTGCCCCGTGTGAATCGTGGTGTGGCAATACTCAGTCACAGCTGCGCTTGATTGCTCCGGCCGGATGGCTTATGGTTGGCGTGCCAGAAGCAGGAGGGACTCTGATGGAAATCGAACGGATCAAGGTGAGTATTCCTGAGGGAGCGAACGTAATCGCGGGTCAGACTCATTTCATAAAGACCGTAGAGGATCTTTACGAGGTGTTCACCAACTCGGTACCCGGTATCAAATTCGGAATCGCGTTCTGCGAGGCATCGCAGGACCGCCTCATAAGGTGGGACGGTAATGATGAGGATCTCACGAAGGCTGCGATCGAGGTTGCCGAGGCTGTTGGCGCGGGACACTTCTTCATTACCTTCATCAGGAACGCCTTCCCGATAAATGTATTGCCGGCCATCAAGGCGTGCCCCGAGATATGCAGCGTGTTCTGCGCTACCGCCAACCCTGTGGACTTCCTCATCGCCGGCGCAGGCGACAGGAGGGGGGTGGTGGGCGTCCTCGACGGGCAGATCCCGCTGGGCGTGGAGACCGAGGAAGACCAGGGGAAGCGTAAGAGGTTCCTGAGGGATATCGGCTATAAGAGGTAAGGAACTCCCCGGCTGCCTGAGTAAAAAGGGGACAGCGCCCTTCTTCAGGTCGAACAAGGGTGCGAAGCAAACAGTACCCTCTCTCAGGTGGAACAGGGTGCAAAGTGAGCAGCGCCCTCTCTCAAGTTGAAAGAGGGCGCTGTCCCTATATTCGTCCTATTTCGAGCAGAGGTGCTCTATCGGACTGTCTGTCTACTCAAGCACGTGGATCTGGCGCTCGGCACCCAGGTCCTTCAAGATCTTGGGCCAGACCGTCACACTCACCTCTCCCAGGTGCGCCTTCTTAAGGAGAAGCATGTAGGTTCGGGACTGGCCGATACCACCGCCGATACTGAGCGGCAGGGTACCCTTCACGATTCCCTGGTGATAGGGAGTGTTCAAAAGGTCCATCTGACCGGTCATCCCGAGCTGGATCTTCAGGGTCTCCGCATCGACCCTGATGCCCATCGAAGTGAGCTCGTGGCGGCGCTTGGTTATGGGGTTCCAGACCAGGATGTCTCCGTTAAGCCCATGCATTTTCTTACCGTTCTTCTCGATGGTCTCCGTGACCCAGTCATCATAGTCGGCAGCGCGCATCTCATGAGGATATCCATCCTCCAGGGTCCAGCCGATGCCGAGAATGAAGACCGCCGGGTACTTCTTGATCACCTCGGTTTCCCGGGCCTTACGCGGAAGATCCGGGTACATCTCAAGGATCTCCTCGGCATGCAGGAATTTGAGCTCGTCGGGAAGGTTGGGGTACTTATCCGTCTTGAGCTTGGGGTACATCTCGATGGCCAGGTTCTCTGCGCCCTTCAAGACCTTCCAGATTTTCTGCACCACGTCCTTAAGATAATCGAGATTACGGTCCTTATCGGTGATCACCTTCTCCCAGTCCCACTGGTCCACATAAGAGCTGTGGTCATGGTCGAGGAAGTAGTCCTTGCGAACCGCTCTCATGTCGGTGTTCAGGCCCTCGCCCGGTTTCATGTCGTACTGCTTGAGCGCAACGCGCTTCCATTTAGTCGCGGCCTGTACCACCTGGGCATCGATAGGGTTTTTATTGTGGTCATTCGAGATATGGAACTCGATCGGGGTCCGGGACCCGTCTCGGTCCAGCATGTCGTTGACGCCGCTCTCGCGGTCCACGATCAGCGGGACCTGGACCATCATCAGGTTGAGTTCCTTGTTCAGGCCCTCCTCGATGTACGACTTCACCGCATAGAGCGCATTCATGGTCTCCCTGCGGTCTAAGATCGGGGAGTAGTCGGCAGGCAGGATCTTCGCTAAGTCTTCATAGCTTCCGATTCCCGGTCCTGCGAGATCTGCCTTCTTGTCCGCACTCTTGTCCACCATCTCCTTACCTCCTCATTACGGATTCAGACAAGGTATACAATAGCTGGCTTCAGCTGGCTTCGTGCCACGCGGTAAATTATCACCGGGATGGGTTATCCGCAACCTAAATTTGGGGTTCGCAACCCTCTTTTTTCGGCCTTCTCCAGGCTCCCCGTCTAGCGCTTGAATGCTTTCGGGCCATAGTCGATCTTACTGTATCTTTCCGAGATCAGGTCGGCGGCCTTGGACTCGTCCTTTTCTATGCCGCAGGCCACCTCGGCGATCTTGCCCAGCTTGTCGAAATCGATATGTCTCAGCGCCATCAGCCTGGCCGCCTCGGTATTGCCGCCGCCGTGGAGCGCCATCGATGTCCAGTTGGTGCCCCGCGTCATGTTCTCTATGAGCCTGTAAATCCTCAGCCTGTCCTCGGTGGTCATGCCCTCCTTGGCCGGGGCCAGGTACTTATCGAGCATCGGGCCGATCTCCCCGTCCTTGAGGTCCTTGGCTGAAGGCATGGTCTCGCCGAGCCCGGACATTATCTCTCTAGCATATCTTACGGCATCGAAGGGCAGTATCGTGGCCTGGTACTTGGCGGTGTGAGCCAGGAGTGAGTTCGGGACCCAGGCGCCGGACTCATGCTGGAAACCTTCGACGCCGGCCGATAAGGACAGCGAGTAGAGGGTCTCTGCGGACATGCCCATCTCCGCCAGCTTGCTCTTGATGTGGCTGACCTTGGTGACATTGATCGAGTCCGCGGCGAGCTTCGTAGCTCCCAGCAAGAGGCTCACGCCACCCGACTTGCAGGCTCCCGCCGTAAGCCGGTGAACGGCGGTGAAGTACTCCATCAGAGTGTGGGTGAACTGGTATTCCTCACACATGAAGACCCGCTCATAGGGAACAAAAACATCGTCCAGTATCAGCATCGCCTGGTGGTCCCCATAGGCCTTACCGACGTCGATTGACTCAATCTCGTCTTCACCAACCCGCAGGTCGATCGGCCATCTTCCCAGCACGTAC
>JAUVJV010000106.1 GCA_030592245.1 Candidatus Eiseniibacteriota bacterium | reverse complement strand
GTGAAGCTGGGCAGGAACTCCATGGGCTACGAGATCAATCCCGATTTTCTTCCCGTGATAAGGAAGCGGCTCGGGATTGAGGGGGTTCATGAAGAGGGGGGCGTGTCGGCCAATGAGGCCGGGGGTGCAACATTCGAGATAGCCACGGCGGAGATCCCTTCGGAGGACTTCGAGAAGGAGATCGCCAATCTGCTTTACACCTTCAGGGACCCGACAGGACTGGAGAGGAAGGTCGATCCCAGGACCCGCCGGTTCGGATCCAGAATCGACAGTAAGGACAAGCCTCGGGAAGCCTATCATACGGTCAAGGAAGTGATATCTTCGGAGGTGCTCATGCTCGGTGAAGGTTTACGGGTGCGCCTCATAGGCATAAAGGCGATTCCCGGGAAGGACAGGGAGGCCGTGGCATTCTTAAGGGAGAAGACGAGGAAGTCGAGGGTGTATCTCCGGTATGATTCCACCGGCTGCGATTCCGCCGCATGCGGTTCGACCGGGCATGATGTTCCCACGTATGATTCGCAAGACAATCGATGGGTCTATGTCTATCTCTCAAACCGGACCTTCCTCAATGCGCACCTCGTGAAGCGAGGCCTGGCTGATGTCGACACATCCATCGACTTCAAGCACAAGTCCCGCTTCCTCAAGTTCCGCAAGATACCCTCCCCGAAAGCTTAGATTCACAGCACTTGAGGCTGATTCGACAAGTTCTTGATGTTCCCGCATGTGTGTGATAGCATCCGTGTTCGGAAAAGGACTAACGCCGGAATCGCGGTCCTGGACTAAGAGATGCCCCTGCTTCTCGGGTCTCGAAGGTACCCGAGAGCAGGCTTCAGGTTCACGGGACCAGGAGGAGGGATCGGTGGTACCTGGTATTACTGCAACCAGCGCAGAGCTCATTGCTAGGCTGCTCGATGTGATTGAGAAAGATATCATCCCCCTGACCCGGGAGGGCGTCAAGATCGGCAACAAGGTATTCGGGGCTGCAATCTTAAGGAAATCAGATCTCTCTCTGGTCATTGCCGGGACCAACAATGAGAGGGAGAATCCCATGTGGCATGGGGAGACTCACACCATCAAGCTGCTGTATGAGATGCCCGCTTCGGAGCGGCCGCGCCCCGGGGACTGCATCTTCCTGTCAACCCATGAGCCGTGCACGCTATGTCTTTCGGCGATCACCTGGTCCGGCTACGACAACTTTTTCTATCTCTTTACCCATGAGGATTCACGAGACTCCTTCAATATCCCGCATGATCTTAAGATCCTCAAAGAGGTTTTCAAGCTTGGTCCGGGAGAGTATGCACAGGAGAATCTCTACTGGAAGAGCTTCCATCTTATGAAGCTGATTGAAAGTTGTTCTGACACTTCCCGGAAGGGTTTCCTGGCACGGGTCGAGAAGATCGAGAAGACCTATGCAGGGCTGTCCGACATTTACCAGCAGAACAAAAGTGACATGGAGATTCCCCTCAAGTAAGCTCGTGGTAGAGAAGGGCCGGTGAAAGATGTGGCCCGGCGGCGGGCTTGTCGGCGACCTGCGCGGGTGCCTCGCCGCCCGATCATCACAATTGTGAAACCACAATGAGGTTCGATTATGAGTGACGAGAAAAGCTTCTTCCTGACGGATGCGCAACTCAAATACGAAATCGAGAAGTGCGAGAACTGCGAGGAGAAGCCCTGCAGGGACGCTTGTCCGTCCGGGGTCTCCCCGATGGATTTCATTCTGGCGTGCAAGGTGGGTCTCCCGTCGGATTACAGGCGAGCGGCAGGGAGGATCATGTCGGCGAATCCCCTGGGCGGCATTTGCGGCATCACCTGCCCCGACAGACTATGCATGGCGGCTTGTGTCTATAAAGATCTCAATGGTCCTGTGAAGATCCCGGCGGTCCAGGCAACCATAATCCAGAAGGCCAAGGAGTTGGGGGTTATGCCTTCGTTCGCCAAGGTCGGGAAGAAGGGGAAGAAGGTGGCTCTTATCGGGGCGGGTCCCGCGGGACTGGGGGCTGCTGCCTATCTGGCAAGATTGGGCTACTCGGTGACCATCTTCGAGGAAAGGGAGCGGGCGGGCGGCATGTGCCACCTCATACCTGAGAGCCGGCTGCCCGGGGACGTGGTTAAATCAGATATTGAGTTCCTGCTTTCGCTGGGGGATATGACCCTCAAGACAGGGGAAGCGGCGCCGGGCCCGGAGGAGCTCCTGGGGCAGGGCTTTGCCGCAGTCGGGGTCTGTATCGGGCTCGATACCCCGATCGGCCTGGGGCTCGAGAATGAAGACCTTGCCGTAGGGGGCCTCACCTATCTGGAGAATCCTGCGGCATACCCCATGACCGGGCGGGTGGCGGTGGTGGGGGGTGGAGCGACCGCCCTGGATTGCGCGACCACCGCGGTGGAGCGCGGCGCCGGCCGGGTCGAGCTCATAGCGCTTGAGAACCTGAGCGAGATGCCGCTCGCTGCGGACGAGCGAGAGGCGCTCCTGGACTATGATATCGAAGTCTCGGGCCGGACCAGGGTTACCGATATCATGAAGCGCGACGGCAAGGTGGCGGGTCTTGGCACTATCAGTGTCGCCCTGGCTGCGGGGAAGGAATTCAGTCTGGCTGATATATCGGACATCTCAGGAACCGAGTGCACGCGATGCGATTTCAGGCACGTGATTATCGCGATCGGTGCCAAGTCCGGTTTCGCGCGTGGAGAGCACCTGGCCGTATTCTATGCGGGGGACTTTGCCAACGGCCCGACCACGGTAGTGGAAGCCGTGGCCTCGGGCAAGAACATGGCAACTCAGCTTGATAGCTTCCTGGAGGAAAGGGAGCCTCCCCCGGTGGAGGATCCGGCCAGGTGCGTCCATCTGCTCGATGGCTATGACTCGAGGCCGGTCCCGCTTGAAAGTGATTTCTTCGGGATGACGATCCGCTCGCCATTCCTTCTCTCGGCCGCGCCGCCCACGGACGGGCTGGACCAGATGCGGCTGGCCTATGAGGCGGGCTGGGCCGGGGGGATCATGAAGACGGCCTTCGACGGACTCCCCATTCACATCCCGGGCCAGTATATGCACCTCTTCGACGGGGGCACCTACGGCAACTGCGACAATGTGTCAGGCCACAACCTGGACAGAGTCTGCAGTGAGGTGGAGATTCTCATAAAGGAATACCCCGACCGGCTGACCGTGGCATCGACGGGCGGCTCGGTCACAGGAGACGATGAGAGCGACAGCCGGAGCTGGCAGGATAATACCCGAAAGATCGAGGCCGCCGGGGCGATGGCCATAGAGTACAGCCTCTCGTGCCCCCAGGGGGGCGAGGGAACCGAAGGGGACATAGTTTCTCAGAACGCCGCGCTGACGGCCAAGATCATAAGCTGGATCATGGATGTCTCGGACCCCGAGATCCCGAAGATTTTCAAGCTCACCGGTGCGGTCACGTCCATCGAGGCCATCATGATCGCCATCAGGAAAGTGCTGGACGAATATCCGGGCAAGAAGGCCGGCGTCACGCTCGCCAATACCTTCCCGACAATGATGTTCAGGCAGGGTGAGAAGCCTGCCTGGGAGGAGGGGATCATCGTAGGGATGAGTGGGGAGGGCGTTCTTCCCATAAGCTATCTCACCCTTGCCAAGGCGGCCGGGGCGGGTGTGGCCATATCGGGTAATGGCGGACCCATGGATTACAAGGCAGCGGCCGACTTCCTGGCCCTCGGGGCGAGGACCGTGCAGTTCTGCACGCTTGTCATGAAATACGGCTACAGTGTCATAGACCATATCGAGGAGGGCGTGAGCCATCTCATGCAGGACCGCGGGATCGGCTCGATCAAGGAGCTCATAGGGCGGGCGCTTCCGGGGCCCGTCACGGATTTCATGGACCTGTCCGCCACGAAGGCCGTCTCCGATGTCCACAAGGAGCTCTGCCTTCATTGTGGCAACTGTACCAGGTGCCCGTATCTGGCTATCACGCTGGATGACGAGAAGTGTCCTGAGACCGATGCGTCCAAGTGCATCGGCTGCGGGATCTGCGCCATGAAGTGCTTCTCGCAGGCGCTTTACCTGCGGGAGCGCACCGAGGAGGAAACCGCGGCGCTTTCGGAGCATTGAGCCGGTCCCGGGACGGCCTGCTGACCGGCACGATACCTTAAGGGATTGAGGGGGATTCAAGGCCATGGCGACACTGCTTATCAAGAACGGGACGGTTGTGACCCTCGGGGAGCGAAACCGCGTCATCGAGGATGGTGCGGTTCTAATCGATGGTTCGCTGATCAAGGCGGTGGGGAAGAGCGCAGACTTCACCGATGATTATGACAGGGTGATCGATGCCCGGAACATGGTGGTGCTTCCCGGCTTCATCAATACCCATATGCACTTTTACAGCACCATGGTGAGGGGCCTCGGGAAGATCGAGCCCGCCGTTGACTTCGTCGACGTGCTCAAGAAGCTCTGGTGGAAGCTTGATAAGCAGCTCATGCTCGATGACTGTTACTACAGCGCTCTCATTCCACTGATAGAGGCGGTCAAGAAGGGGACGACCACGTTCATCGATCACCACGCAAGCCCCTTCGCGGTCACGGGTTCCCTCGACAGGATTGCCAGGGCAGTCGGCGAGGTGGGACTCCGGGCGAGTCTCTGCTATGAGGTGTCCGATCGGGATGGCGAGGAGATAGCCGCAGAGGGCCTCAAGGAAAATGTGCGCTTCATAGAGCGATGCAAGGCCGCGGGCGGCGAAAGCTTAAGGGCGATGTTCGGGCTGCACGCGAGCTTCACGGTCTCTGAGAAGACCCTGAAGAGAGCGGTAGAGTTGGAGAAGGACCTCGACGTGGGCTTTCATCTTCACGTGGCCGAGGCGGCCTCGGATCAAGAGCACTGCCTGGAGACTTTCGGGATGCGGGTGGTGGAAAGGCTCGAGAAAGCAGGAGTGCTGGGTCCTAAGTCCATCGCCGTCCACTGCGTTCATGTAGATGATAGTGAGATGGACCTCCTGAAGGCCACGGACACCTCCGTGGTGCACAATCCCCAGTCCAATATCAATAATGCCGTGGGAGTGGCTGATATCATCAAGATGGCGGAGAAGGGCATAAGGGTCGGACTTGGAACCGATGCCATGACGGTCAACATGCTGGAGGAGCTGAGACAGGCCCTCTGGATCCATCACCTGGCGAGTGAGAACCCATCGGTCGGTTTCATGGAATCCATGAACACCCTGGTCACGAATAATGCCAGGATCGCGCGGCGTCACTGGGACATGGGCATAGGCGAGCTGA
Source organism: Candidatus Eiseniibacteriota bacterium (assembly GCA_030592245.1). Lineage (GTDB taxonomy): Bacteria > Arandabacterota > Arandabacteria > Arandabacterales > Arandabacteraceae > JAUVJV01. The sequence continues at coordinate 2,002 of JAUVJV010000106.1, read as the reverse complement.
GAGAGGGATATGCCGCTGACATCATCCTCATGGAGTACTACCCGCCGACGCCATTTGACGAGGGAACCTTCCTGGGGCATCTTGGATTCGGGCTCTCCCAGGTGAGCGTCGATACCACGATCGTCGGTGGCAGGATCCTAATGGAAGGTGGAGAGCTCAAGATTGATATAGACCAGGAAGCCATTGCCGGGGAATCACGAAAGCTGGCGGCCCGGCTCTGGGAACGTTTCTAATAATGTGTGTGCGCCGACGACCTTATAGGAGGTTCTGGATGAAGAGCATCGTACTGTTTCTGACAGTTATTGTTGTTCTCGGGCTCATCGCCGGTTGTGGAGACGACGGGGGAGGGTCGCAGGCAAAGGACACGACGCCGCCAACGGTGTTCCTCACCAACCCGGCCGACGGAGCGACGGGGATAAGTCCCAACAAGTCGATCTGGATTTCCTTCTCGGAGCCGATGGACGAGGCGTCACTGGACTCCATCTTCATAGGGGGCGAGGCGCCAGGACATATTGAGTACGACATGGACTCTCATTCGGCGACACTCTGGCCCGGCGAGGTACTTGACGCTGAGACCGAATGCGAGGTGAGAGTGGCCGCTGCCGTTCAGGATCAGGCCGGTAATGAGATGGAGAACGACCACTTTTTTGCCTATACGACCGGACCGTTTTCCTGCGGCGGTCTCTCTGATCAGTTCGAGGGCAATGACGATATCGCCAACGCCGCGCCTGTGGAGCTCGACACCTGGTACTGGCTTGTCCCCAGTTGCGGGAGCGATGCGCGCTACGATTACTACAAGTACACTCTTACCGATGCTGCCATGACGACCGTGAAAGTGCATTTCGTGTATGCTGACACAACGCACCTGCGGTGGGGTATCCACTTTTACAGGGCGGACGGAGATGACTACTCAACGCTTGGGACAGGACACTGGCCTTATCCGGGAGATTTCGACTATCACTATTCCTTCCTGCCGGGGACCTACTATGCCATGATTTATAAGCAGGATGACGACCCGTTCACCGGAGTCTACAACTTCGTCATCGAGACATCGGAACCATGCGTGGATGATCAATACGAGGACAATGACTTCGCCGACGAGGCCACGTCGATTACTGCCGGTCTGCATGAGGGGCTCCGGGGTTGCTATGTGGACGCAGACTATTACTCCATTGAGATGGCGCCGGGCAAGACGCTTAAGGTCACAATGACAGAGACCACAACACGGGGCGGCAGCCGGACACTCCGTCTGTGGGGCCCGGGTGTCAGTGTCGGTGGCACCAACCAGGTTGAGCCCAGAACTGAGATGGTACTCACCCAGGCAGGCACCTACTACATCCTGACCCAGTGGTGGACCGATGGCGTCATCTATGACCTTAACATAGAGGTACTGGATTAGGCCGGGTGGCCGGCGGCAGAGAACTTTGGTAGAGTAAATAGTGGGGCGGCGCCTCGACGTGTCCGGCAGTACCTCGACGCATCCGGCAGCGCCCTTGCGCGAGCCGCACCCAGATTCCTGCGCACAGGGAGGTGTCATATGAAGGCAGCTTCTGTTACGTGCATATTGCTGGCGCTCCTGGCCGGCAGTCTTGCCACGGCGGGCAATAACTCGGGGGTCGGGGTCACCGTCCACGTGATGGCGCATGCTTCCAAGCGGAGCTGCTCGAGCGGACTCCCGTCCGTCAGCCGGTGCAATGATCTAAAGACCACCGAGGCCAGCAGTGATGTCGATTGCTTTCCCGTGTTCTATGACCTTTCCGAGTACAAGGGTTGCGAGTTTGGTCTTACCTGGCCGGGCACCTACACCTGCACCTTCACCAGCTGCAGCGATCTTGTGATCGGAGACATCGTAAATCCCGGAGACGGTATCGCGCATACCTGGACGGCGTGCCAGGGCGACCGTGTGGCGATTCCCGGCTGGGCGCGGATCTATGAACCCGCCGGCGGGAGGATCTGCGTGGTCCCGTACCCGGGCAAGAGCGAGATCTATGTGCTCGACTGC
>JAUVJV010000315.1 GCA_030592245.1 Candidatus Eiseniibacteriota bacterium | reverse complement strand
GCGCTCATCACCTGCGGGGCGATGGATGGGATCGTAGACGACAGGTGCTCGGCGCTCGCAGGCTACATGGCCTACAAGGGCGACACGGCCACCCTCGGGCAGCCTCGTCTCGACTTCTACTGTGAAGATATATCGCTTCCCACGCACAGCTTCAAGCCGCTGCAGATGAGGCGGATGGAACACGATATCCTGGGCTTTTCACCCCTGGTTCATCCGATCGAGTTCTTCAAAGACCCCGAAGAGGGGAGGCCGGGACCCAACAATGGTACGGCCAGAGTCCTGGGTCTACTGGCCGCGATGAGACACTTCAAGTCGGATGCTACTGATCTATACTTCCTTACGCTCGATAATGCCGTCGGGCTTCACGAGTGCACCCTGCCGAGGGAGGCGCTCACCCGGCGTCTCGAGCTGGGGCAGGGCTACGCGGTCACCGGCCGGACCACCCACCGGTTCGGGGTCCGGAACCTCCGCGCCCGCTCCATCACCGCATTGCCGGAGAGCAAGGCTTGAGGGTCTCACGGTACATGTCGCCCGCAGTTCCAGCAGGCCGGCCTCCCGAATTAGATATCGAGCAATGCGACTCGCGGGTGTCCAATGGCGAAGAACTCACGAACCTCACGAGGACCGGTATCAGGTGCCTATCGGCTCCGGTCAGGGTCCCTCTGGAATCTTGATCCTGAACCGGCACCTGTCATCACCGGCAAGCACGCTCTCTAAGACCTCGACCTCGGTGGGTTGCTCGAACACCACGTCGAACATGAGCTTCCCGTAGCCCCCGCTGCAATAGCACCAGTCCAGGGCTATGTCGGGCTCCCCCCGGATGATGGCTTCCCTGGCAAGGGGACAGTGGCAGGCCAAGTATCTTCTTCTTACGGGATCCGACTCCTTGAGCCACTCGGCCGGCGAGTAAGGAAACTTGGTCTTGTAGAGATATTCGCCGTCGCGGACCGCCGAGAGCACTTCCTGGTTGCTCCTTACGAACTCCATGATCTCAGGCGTGATCTCCTGTTCATACCAGACCTTGCCCTCATCCAGGTGGCGCTCCAGCTCGGCCACCGCCTCATCATGAACGCGCTTCAAGAAGGCGTCCACGCTTCCGGCCTCTTTGAGCCAGCCCTTGTGCCTGGTGAAGCTCTCCACCGGTATCCGGTGATGATTGCCCGCCAGCACCTCGTGGCAGATGCCCGGGCCAAGCTGCTGAAGAGAGCCCACAAGTTTGCCTGTCACCGGGGGATATGCTTCGGGAGGCGACCCCAGGGGTGGAGTCTTCACACCGTCAAAGACCGAATCACGTGCTTCCTTGCCGGCGACCGAGGCCAGCCGCTCGGATATCGACTCGAGCACCTCCCGGCCTCCGAGTATCCGCGTGAAGTAGATATAGACCTCATTCGCGCCTGCCGCACAGACATATCTCGCGAGCGCCAGAAACCTCTCCATCGTGTTGCTGTTCTCATCAATCAGCCTAAGCGCATACGCCTTCACATCCTCGACCCCGACCAGGTCAATTCGATGGCCCTGCTCCGCGAGATAGGCCTCGAATTCCTTCACATACGCCACCGCCGTCTCGATTGAAGTCTCGGACTCATCTCTGGCCTTAAGATACTGCCTGTACTCCGTCTCCTTCATCGCTTCGCCGCCTCAGGGAACCTGCTCACAGGGGAAGAATAGACTTGTGCCTGTTCCACTATACCAAAGGAGAGGGTTTTGGCCACCCTGTTTTCTCTCGGCCCGGGATTGGCTACCGGGCTGGTTATCAAAACATCTTGACAGCCATTCTCCATCCACCTAACCTCGGCGAGAGGCATCGTCAGGGTTGGCGATTGTCCGGAAGGAGGGTGTGAGACCATGTTGGACAGGATCGTTCTACTTCTCACGGGACTCGTGGCAATCTATGTCATCTACAGGTTCATGCAGGATTCCAAGCGCGTGGGCAGCACTCCGGCGCACAATGCGTTCTATATCATGTCATTCGGGGTACTCCTGATCGCGGGGCTGCTCCTGATCGCCAGAGGTGAGGCCGTCCTGGGCAATCCCCTGGTGGTCGTAGTTGCTTACCTGATACCGCTGGGCCTCTCGCTCGGCCTCGTGTGGGAATTCTACCCGGCCAAGGGCAAGGGCTATATGATATTCGGCATCATCGGTCTTATTGCGATAGCAGTCACCCGGTATGTCGGTTCGCATGGATTAGGTGTTTTTGTGCTGGCCTTCTTCCATTCGATTGCCGGCCTGCTGATCTTCTTCCTGCCCATCTCCATCGTCAAGAGCGGGCGGGCACCGGGCGCATTCATCATGGTGACCATTGGGGGATTCCTGATCGGTGTCGGCGGGATCGCGCTTGCTTTCCTTAAGGCGGGCTCACCGTTACCGTTCCTTTCAGAGGAGACAATCTTCGTCATTCTTGAGCCCATTCTCCTGCTGATGGCCATTGCCTTCACCTGGGGCTTCACCAAGAAGATGCTGGCAGACAAGACCAAGGTCTAGCGGAGGCGAGACATACCGTGGATGCGATAAGAGAGCGGTTTCATTATCTGTTTCGCTCCACCAAGGGCCTTGTGCTTCTCGCTATTGGCGCCGTCGCGCTTGTGGCGGCGATCTGGGGCACCCTGTCAGGCCCCATGGTGGAATGGGGGGTCCGGGACATCACGGTCAAGGCGCTCGGCATGAAGCTCGACGCCGCCGAGCGTGAGGGCCGGATCGTCATCCTGTATCACGCCATAGCCATGGCCGTGGTCGCCATTCAGGTCTACTTCATCACTTCAATAGTGAGAATGAAGAAGTCCCAGCAGAGCATGATCAATGCGACCGTGACCGCAGGCTACCTGGTGTCGATGATCTTCGGGCTGTGGTTCGGCTACTTCGGACACCACTTCGTGTTTCATGGGATCTATCTCTTCGGCCTCTCGCTGATGTTCTTCTCAGGGCTGCAGCTTGCGGCCGCGCTGTGGCCCTGGAAGAAGGAGTACCACGTTACGGACCCCGGCTACGCCCACACCCGGGGAGGGCTTGACCTGGAACGCCTTGCCTTCTTCGTGATGGCGGTGGCGGCGCTGGGCTCGGCCGCCTTCGGGGCCGTCACCGGCTCATACTGGGGGCAGGGACATGAGACGTTTCTTGCCGAGGACCTGATCCGCACGCCGCACAAGACCGGGCTTCAACTTTCGATCATCGGGCACCTGCATATCATGCTCACGCTGATAGGTGTCTCTATCACTCTGGTGATAGGCCGCTGGCTGGATTTCAAGGGGATGTTCCACAAGATAGCCATGCCGCTCATGGTGGTCGGCACAACTGTTATCACCCTGGGCGTCTGGTCGGTGGTACCATTCGAGCCGATCGCGCACACCATAATCTATGTGGGGTCGGTCTTTGTCATGATGGCGGCGCTGATGCTGGTCATCTATGGCTGGCGGAAGATAATCCGCGATCGCCTGGCCGAGCAGGGCATCCGGAAGGCGGGCTTCTTTACCAAACTCAAGGCCCTGCTGCACGACCCGCTCAAGTTCGGTCCCCTCTGGCAGATGGTGTTCATGAACTTCACGGTCAGCGGTGTGGGCATCTTCATGGCCATACGGCTCGACGAGATATTCCGGGTGTGGCCGGCACGCGAGGAGCGCATCATCCTCACCGGCCACTGGCATATCCTCTCGGCCATCATCGCAACCATTATCCTGATGTACTATGCAGACATCGCGGGCTTGAAGGGTAAGGCAAGGCGCTGGTTCGGGTGGATCCTCATAATCGGATCGGATGCCGCCTTCGCCGCGGTGACGATCTTCTCGATGAAACGCCTGGTGGTCCCCGAGTACTACCAGCAGCGCCTGGTGGACCGTTCGATGATAGTCACCGATTTCGGCCTGGGCGCAATCCTCATCATTCTGGCGATCCTGCTG
>JAUVJV010000116.1 GCA_030592245.1 Candidatus Eiseniibacteriota bacterium | reverse complement strand
CCGGGCACAACCTTGCCCTTGGGCCTTCCCAGGTGGGATATGAGAATTGGGATTCCCCCGCTCTCGAGAACATGCTTTATGGTAGGAACCGCCGAGCGAATCCGGAAGTCATCGGTGACCTCTCCATCCTTGCCAAGAGGCACATTGAAGTCCACCCGGACCAACACCCTCTTCCCCGAGAGGTCAACATCCCTCAGGGTCATCCTGTTCTCGAAATACCGGGAGCCCGCCATGTGCTCTAACCTCTGGCAATCAGGTTCATCATGTCGACCATTCGGGAGGCGTACCCCATCTCATTGTCGTACCAGCCACACACCTTGACCAGCGTACCATCCTGGACCTCGGTCAGGGGCGAGTCAAAGATGCAGGAGTGGGGATTCCCGACGATATCGCTGGAGACGATCGGGGCCTCAGAGTATTCGAGATATTCTCCTAAGGGCGGCGCCTCGCTGGCCGCACGGAAGGCCTTGTTGACCTCTTCCCGCGTTGTGGCCTTCGATACCTCGACGGTCAGATCCACCAGCGACCCATCCGGAACCGGGACCCTTATGGCCATCGCAGCCAGCTTGCCCTTGAGCTCCGGGATCACAATGCCGATGGCCTTGCCTGCGCCGGTCGTGGTCGGGATGATGGACATCGAGGCGGCACGGGCACGACGCAAGTCCTTATGCGGAAGATCCAGGATCTTCTGGTCATTCGTGAAGGCATGAATCGTGGTCATCTCGCCCCTTATGATCCCGAAGTTATCGTGAAGGACCTTGACAATCGGGGCAAGGCAGTTGGTGGTACAGGACGCGACCGATGCCATCTTGTGCTTGGCGGGATCAAAGAGGTCCTGGTTTACGCCCAGGACGATCGAGACAGAGTCCTCGCGCTCGCCTTTCCAAGGAGCCGAAAGCAGGACCCTTCGGGCTCCCGCCTTGAGGTGCTTCTCGGCATCTTCGGGCGTTCTGAACATCCCCGTTGACTCTATGACCACGTCTACCTTGAGGTCAGCCCACGGCAGGTTCTCGGGATCCATCTCGCTGAAGACCTTGATCGCCTTGCCTTCGACAACGATGGAGTCCCCATCCGCCTTGACTTTCTTGCTCCAGACCCCGTGTACGCTGTCATACTTCACGAGGTGAGCAAGCGTCGTGGCATCGGTAATGTCATTGATCGCGACAAACTCAAAATCAGGATCGTCGAAGCCGGACCTGAGCACCAGCCTGCCGATCCTCCCAAACCCGTTAATTGCGCATCTGATAGCCATCCGAAACCCCCTTCGACCAGACTCAGGCTTTGCCCTCACTGCCGAATATCTGGATCTTTCTCTTAACGACTTCCTTGATAGCCTTGCGGCCCTCCCCCACGATCTTGCGCGGATCGAACACCTCAGGGCTTTCCATCAGCACCTGCCGCACTCCCCCTGTAAAGGCGAGGCGAAGGTCGGTATCTATGTTGATCTTGGCGATCCCATGCGTGATTGCCTGCTTCAGCGCTTCCTCGGGAACACCCTTGGCTCCCGGGAGTCTGGCACCGAACCTGGCAGCCCTGTCCAGCACGTCCTTCGGAACCGACGAAGCGCCGTGCAATACGAGCGGGATCGTCACCTTGCCCGCGATCTCGCTCAGCCGGTCAATCTCGAGCCTGGGCTCACCCTTGAACTTGTATGCGCCGTGCGACGTGCCGATAGCCACCGCGAGGGAGTCACAGCCAGTGCGCTCGATGAAGTCGGCTGCCTGGTCGGGATCGGTCAGCGTGGCTTCACGCTCATCCACGCTCACCATGTCCTCGACACCGGCGAGCTTGCCCAGCTCGGCCTCAACGGAAACTCCCACGTAGTGGGCGATCCGCACGACCTCCGCCGTCGCCGCTATGTTCTGCTCATAATCCAGCTTGGAGGCGTCTATCATCAGGGATGTCCAGCCGTGCCTCAGGCACTTGACCGCGATCTCAAGATCCTTGCCGTGGTCAAGATGAAGAGCCGCCGGGACCCCGTAGTGCTCCGACAAGTGCTTCACGGTACCCAGGAGATTATCGAATCCGGCGTACTTGATGGCGGATTCGGAGGTGGCTACCATGACCGGAGACCCGAGCTCGGATGCCGCTTCGAATATCGCCTGGGAGATTTCTATGTTACTGGTGTTGAATGCGCCGACAGCATATCCCTTCTCCCTCGCGGGAATCAGGATGTCATTTGAAGATACAAGTGCCATTGCTCACCTACCTCTATCCGAAGAATATGGAAGCCAGGTCATACAGGTCCATGTCCACCCGTTTAATCTTAAGGGCCTCTTCCATGTCCACGGCAATGATCTTGTTGCCCCTCAGGGCAGCCATCTTGCCGAACTCACCTTCCTCAACCAGCTCGCACGCCTTTATGCCAAAACGGGTCGCAAGGACCCGGTCGAACGCCGTCGGCGTGCCACCGCGCTGCACGTAGCCCAGGACCGAGACCCTGGTCTCAAAACCGGTCTGCCTCTCGATTTCCTTACCCAGGATATTGCCGATGCCACCGAGTCTCACATGACCGAAGTCATCGACCTCGACATCCTGTGTGATTATGCTGCCGTCAATATCACCCTCATGCTGGAACTTCGCGCCCTCGGCCACTACCACAATGCTGAAGCTCTTGCCCCTCGCATGCCTCTTCTTCACCAGGCCACAGACTTCTGTAACCTGGAAGGGCTGCTCGGGAATCAGGATGACATCGGCGCCGCCGGCGATCCCGGCGTGGACGGCGATCCAGCCCGCGTGCCTTCCCATGACCTCCACTACCATCACCCTGTGATGGGACTCGGCCGTGGTGTGAAGTCTGTCAATGGCCTCGGTCGCGATATTAACCGCGGTGTCGAAGCCGAAAGTGTAGTCGGTCCCTCCGAGGTCATTGTCTATGGTCTTGGGCACCCCGACACACGGCATGCCGAGCTTACAGAGCCCGTTTGCCACACCCAGCGTGTCCTCCCCACCGATTGCAACGGTCGCATCTATGCCCATCTCCTTGGCATTGGCAACGATGATCTCAGCCGCTCCCTCTTCCTTGAAGGGGTTTGTGCGGCTGGTGCCCAGGATTGTCCCGCCTTTGGGAAGAATGCCCGAGACGCTCTCGAGAGTCAGTTCTTCAATGTTCTTGTTGATGAACCCGGCCCATCCGTTCTTGATGCCGAAAACCTCCCATTCATAGTGAATTTTCGATTTCCTGACAACAGCGCGAATAACGGCATTGAGTCCGGGGCAGTCTCCTCCACCCGTAAGGACACCTATCCTCATGGCTCCCCCTCCTTATTGAAATCAGAAGAATGCGGAAGTACTAATTCTCCAAGAATCTAATTGAGCAACTTCTTACCTGTCAAGGGATTTGAAAAAACGTCAATCCAGACGTCATGTTGTCTCGCTCGACAGGTTGAGGAGGGCCTGGCCGGCGGCCACCTGCTCCGCCTCCTTGCGGCTGCGGCCGGACCCGAAACCGTAGGTCTCTCCCTTTATCCGCACGACCACGTGGAAAATCTTGCGATGCTCGGGTCCCACCCGCTTGACGATTCGATAATCGGGCTGGAGCTTGAAGCTCGCCTGGCAAACTTCCTGGAGCCGGCTCTTATAGTCGGACAGGAGCTCCTCGGGTACCGAGTCGCCGACAGGCTCGACAATCCGCTTTATCACGAACTCCGATACCCTGTCGTAGCCCTGGTCCAGGTAAATCGCGCCAATGACGGCCTCGAGGGCGTCGGCGCTCAGGGTCGTGAGGGCTCGCTCATCCTCGCGCAGCTCCTCACGAGCATAGATCAGCAGGTCCAGGATGCCAAGATTGATGCCGATGCGCCCGAGAGAGTTCTTGTTGACTATCCTCGACCTGGCCTTGGTCAACTCACCCTCGTTGGCCTCGGCCATGGACCGGAAGAGATGGTCGCTCGCGATCACGCCCAGGACCGAATCTCCAAGGAACTCGAGTCTCTCATTGGAGATATCATTCCCCTCGGGGTCCAGGCAGGACCTGTGGGTCAGCGCCTGCTTGAGGATCATGGCATCCTTGAACCATATCCCGAACTCCGCGCCGAACGCGCTGCGGAGGCGGCGGGCTTCGGTATCGCCCTTTCCTCCACTCAGCCTTGAGATGATATGTTGAAGCCAAGTAGGTGCCAAACCTGAGCCATCACTCCTTGAAGGCCTTTACGATGATCGACACATTGTGTCCGCCGAAACCAAAGGAATTACTCAGAACCGTGTCGACCTCCAGATCTCTCGCGCTGCCCGGTACATAATCGAGGTCGCAATCCGGATCGGGGACCTCGTGGTTCACCGTGGGATGGATCTTGCCGTCCCTGATCGACAGGACCGCTGCCTCCAGCTCCAGTGCACCTCCGGCCCCGAGCAGGTGGCCGACCATCGACTTGGTCGAGTTGACCGGCACCTTGTAAGCATACTCCCCGAACACCGTCTTAATGGCCGCGGTCTCCAGCCGGTCATTGTGAGGGGTCGAAGTGCCGTGTGCGCTTAGGAAGGACACGTCTTCGGGAGCAAGCCCGGCATCTTCAAGCGCCGCGCCCATCGCTCTCGCCGCGCCCTCGCCCCCCGGAGCGGGAGCCGTCATATGATATGCATCCGCGCTAGCCCCGGAGCCGACGACCTCGGCGTAGATACGCGCACCCCGCCTCCGGGCATGCTCCAGAGTCTCGAAGACTATCATCCCCGCCCCCTCGCCAAGCACAAAGCCGTCCCGGTCCTTATCAAACGGCCGGCTTGACTTCGAGGGTTCGTCATTCCTGGTCGAGAGGGCCTTCATCGAGGCGAACCCCCCGACTGTCATCGGGGTGATCGCCGATTCGGCCCCGCCTGAGACCATCACGTCGGCCTTTCCCATTTGCATCATGTGAAACGTCTCACCGATCGCATGTGAACCCGACGCACAGGCAGAGACCACGCCGAAGTTCGGACCCTTGAGATTGAAACGCATCGATATCAGGCCCGGCGCCATGTCGATGATCATCATCGGGACAAAATACGGGCTGATCCGCGATGGTCCCCGGTTCAGCAGCCTGGAGTGCTGTGCCTCGAGAGTGGAGATCCCACCGACGCCCGATCCGACCAGGGTTCCCATCCTGGTGGGGTCCTCGTTCTCCAGGTCAAGGGCCGCGTCCTTGACCGCCATCTCGGCTGCGGCCACGGCGAACTGGACGTACCTGTCCATCTTCCGGGCCTCGACCCGCTCGAAATAGTTCTCCGGGTCGAAGTCCCTGATCTCGGCCGCGATCCTGACGGCGAAGTCCGTGGCGTCGAAGCCGGTGATCATATCGATACCATTCTTCCCCGCCAGGCAGTTCTTCCAGAAGTCCTCGGTCGTCAGGCCTATGGGCGAGATCGTACCCATGCCGGTGATTACCACTCTTTTCTTGTTCATGAGCATATATTCCGTCTGATATTCAGGGTCTGTTCGTCGCTAGGCCTTATCGGCCATTTTCTTCTCTATATAATCAATGGCGTCCTTGACCGTCTGTATCTTCTCGGCCTCTTCATCCTCTATCTCGACGCCGAAAGCCTCTTCGAGCTCCATCATTAGCTCAACCGTGCTCAGGGAATCGGCCCCCAGATCGTTCCTGAAGGAGGCCTCAGGCGTGATCTTCTCCTCACTGGTACCGAGCTTGTCCATGATGATCTCTCTTACCTTGGATGCAACTTCTGACATACGCTCTTGACCTCCTCTTGATTTACATCAACATTCCGCCGTCAACTTTAACAACCTGTCCGGTGATGTAGTTTGCATCATCCGATACCAGGAATGCAACAAGATTAGCTACATCGTCCACCGTGCCGAATCTTCCCAGCGGGATGGCCGACATGAAGGTGGACCTGGCCTCTTCCGGAAGCGTACCCGTCATCTCCGTCTCGATATAACCCGGAGCTATCGCATTCACGGTCACGCCTCGAGGCGCCAGCTCCCTGGCCAGTGACTTGGTAAGCCCTATGATCCCTGCCTTGGACGATGAGTAATTGACCTGCCCGGCATTGCCCATGATTCCGACCACCGAGGCAAGGTTCACGACCCGGCCCGATCGCTGCCTGATGAAGTGCTTGGCGGCCACCCTGCAGCAGTTAAAGGTGCCGGTGAGATTGACCCCGATCACGCTGTCCCAGTCTGAGTCCGACATCCTGAGCATCAGGTTGTCGCGGGTGATACCGGCATTGTTGATGAGAATATGCACTCCACCCAGGGCGGCAATCACCGTCTCAAACATCTCCTTGACCTCGCCTGAGGAGGAGACATCGCAGCGCACCGCGACAGCTCTCCGTCCGAGGGCCTCAACCTTCCGGACAATATCCTCCGCTTCGGCCTCAAGCAGGTCGACAATGGCCACATCAGCTCCCAATCTTGCCAGCATAAGAGCTATGGCGCTGCCGATGCCCCGGGCCCCACCGGTTACGATGGCGCACTTGCCGCTTAGATCGCTCAAGCGCTCACCTCCTCCAGGAAACGACCGATGCTGTCCCGGTCGGAAACCGATACGCATGCCGTGTCCGGGTTGATCCTCTTCAGGAGCCCGCAGAGCACCTTTCCGGGACCGACCTCGACCACGGAGTTCACTCCATTATCCAAAAGGTATTTCATTGACTGGTACCAGAGTACCGGACTGGTGAGCTGCTTCTCAAGAAGAGATCTCATGGTCTCCGGGTCGGTTACCCCCTCCGCGGTGACATTGCACACCACCGGCATCTGCACACCTGAGAAGGCTGCTGCCTTCAAGCTCGCGGCGAGCTTCTCCCGGGCCATCTTCATCAGCGGCGAATGGAAAGCCCCGCTCACATTGAGGGGTATCGCCCGCCTGGCGCCATGGCCGCGGGCGACCTCCACTGCCTTCTCAACAGCCGCGATGTCTCCTGATATGACAACCTGCACGGGTGAGTTGTAGTTGGCGGCGGCGATGACCCCGGCCTGTCCGGCTTCGGCGAGCAGACCGTCAAGGCCTTCTTCAGATATGCCTAT
>JAUVJV010000053.1 GCA_030592245.1 Candidatus Eiseniibacteriota bacterium | reverse complement strand
CTCCCCGTCGGGGTCGCGAGGCTCGCGATCGAGGCAGGGATCACGACTGGCTGGGAGAGATACACGCTCAATCCGCAGGCAGTGATAGGGCTCAACCGCTTCGGAGCATCCGCGCCCGGGCCGGTCGCATATGAGAAGCTCGGCTTCAACACGGATAATGTCGTCAAGATGGCCACCAACCTTGTGAGGGGATAAACCATGCGAGTAGCGATTGGATCCGACCATGCAGGGTACGAACTCAAGGAATGCCTGGAGTCATACCTGGTTGAACTGGGCCATGAGGTGGTCGACTTAGGAACCCACAGCACCGACCCTGTTGACTATCCGGACTACGCGGAAGCAGTCGGAAAGGAAGTCATCGGAGGCGGCGCCGACCGCGGCCTCTTAATATGCGGCAGCGGCGTCGGGGCCTGTGTCGCGGCCAATAAGATGCCAGGTATCCGGGCGGGCACATGTCATGATACCTATTCAGCACACCAGGGCGTTGAGCATGATGACATGAACGTGCTGGTGCTGGGAGCGAGAATAATCGGGACGGCGGTAGCGAAGGAGATCGTAAGGGCTTTTCTGGGCGCGAGGTTCTCCGATGAGGAGCGCCACCAGCGCAGGCTCAGCAAGATCATTGATATAGAGAAGCGATACACCAAATAGACAGGGATAAACAGGCAGGAACCGACTCAAGGAGTTTTGTGACATGCCAACAGACGTAGCGAGAATGGGGACCTTCAAACTCGGGACTTATGAACCAGCGATTCATGACCGCCTCGGCAAGTGGGCCGATGAAGACATGGGCCGCCGCATATGGGAGAAGGACTTCACGGTCTGGTCTCCCGAGGATCAGCCTGAGATCGAAGACCGCCTTGGCTGGCTCGATCTTCCCGAGCGCATGAGCGCTGAGATAGCGTCCATCCGGGTTTTCGCAGACGAGATCAAGGACCAGGGCTTCACTCATGTGGTGGTTCTTGGAATGGGTGGGTCCAGCCTGGCGCCCGAAGTGTTCCGGGCGACCTTCGGAAGCGCCCCGGACTATCCCGAGCTCACTGTCCTGGACAGCACGCACCCGGACCGGGTAGCCGCGGTGGAATCCGCGGTGGATCTTAAAGAGACCCTCTTTGTCGTATCCAGCAAGTCCGGCACCACCATCGAGTCGCTTTCCCTGATGAGATACTTCTATGACCGCGTCTCCAAGATCTGTGACGCGCCCGGCCTTCACTTCGTGGCGGTCACCGATCCCAGGACGCCCCTGGAGGATCTGGCTAGAAAGCTGAGATTCCGGATGGTCTTCTCCGCCAGGCCCGATGTGGGCGGACGCTACTCGGCTCTCACCCACTTTGGCCTGGTGCCGGCGGCCCTCATGGGGATCGACATCGGCATCCTGCTGAGCCGGGCCCGTTCCATGGCGGTGACCTGCGCCACGGCCGCACCCGAGGATGATAATCCAGGGCTGGTGCTGGGAGCGACCCTGGGTGAACTGGCGCTCGCGGGCCGAGACAAGGTCACTTTCGTGACCTCCCCTTCCTTGAGTGCCTTTCCCCTCTGGCTTGAGCAGTTGATCGCCGAAAGCACGGGCAAGGACGGCAAGGGCATCATCCCGGTCGCGGGGGAGAACCTCAGCGAACCTGGCATCTGCGGGGATGACCGCTTCTTTGTTTATCTCGCCCTTGCCAGTGAGACGGAGAAGGAGGTGCTGGATCGCCTGGATGCACTCGAGGCCAAGGGACACCCCGTGATCCAGTTTATCTTGAGAGACGCCGAAGACATCGCCATCGAGATGTTCCGCTGGGAGATGGCCGTTGCCTCCGCAGGCGCCATCCTCGGCATCCACCCCTTCAACCAGCCCGATGTGGAACTCACCAAGCAGCTGGCACGCGATGCGATGTCCGGAAAGGCGAAAGCCGACGCACAGACCCCGGTATCCGCTGACTCCGGGGCGGGTCTCGAGGAAGCCCTTAAGAAGAGCCTCAGCAAGGCCGGGGCGGGAGCCTACATAGCGCTCCAGGCCTTCGTCGCCCCCGGTGCCGATTCCACCACGAAGCTGCAGGCCATCCGGATGGCCCTGCGTAACCGGATGAAACTTGCAGTGACCCTCGGCTTCGGCCCCGGTTTCCTGCATTCCACGGGACAGATGCACAAGGGCGGACCTGATAAGGCTATCTTCATCCAGCTGGTGGATTCGCCGGCCAGGGACCTCAAGGTTCCTGAGACAGACTACACCTTCGCGAAGCTGATCGCGGCCCAGGCGGCCGGTGACCTCCAGGCTCTCGAGAAAAAGGGACGCCACGTGCTTTCGATCGACCTGGGCAAGGATGCCTTGAAGGGGCTCGATAAGCTCGAAGCCGCCGTCGGCAAATTGAAGTAGATGCATAACGGCGGGGCGCGCAAGGCGGCACCAGTGAGCACGGCCGGGGCGAAAGGTCAATAAAGTCGAGGCACAAATGTGGAGACCGCTGAAGTCTGCTCTGGTGGTGCTCGTCGCACTCCTCGTCGCGTGCGGCGCCGATGACAGGCCTCTCAATGTTCTTATCATCGGGGTCGATACCCTTCGGCCGGATCACCTCGGCTGCTATGGCTATCATCGCGACACGAGTCCCGCGATCGACGAGCTCGCGAATGAGTCTACTCTTTTTGAGAACGCCATAAGCCAGTCACCCTGGACCCTCCCTTCCTTCGGATCGATCTTCACCTCGCTCTACCCGAGCCAGCACGGAGCGATGTCGGCGGTCTCCAAAATGCGGGAGACCTTCCCCACGCTCGCGACGATCCTTTCGGATAAAGGCTATGCTACCGGGGCGATAGTGAATGCCAGTGTCTTGAAGCACGAGTACGGGATAAACCGGGGGTTTGAGCACTATGACCCCGCGCCACTCGAGGGCCGGAATGCAGATGGGACGACCCGTGACGCTCTCGCCTGGGTGGACAACAACCCCGGCCGGCCTTTTCTTCTCTTCGCCCATTACTTCGATCCCCACGAGCCCTATGCTCCACCCCCGCCTTCCCCTTGAGTTCAAAGTCATGATTGACGGAGAAGAGGCGGCCGGGCACACCTTTATACGCGACTCCCTCGAGAATCCCCGGGCGATGCCCTTCGCACTTGAATTTCGAGGCGTGGACGCTCGCTCCAAGAGCAGCCCCCGGCCCCGTCCACCCACACCCTATGTTCTGATATGGCATACTCTGCCGGAATTCAGGGGCAAGACCGCGGTGAAACTGGATGAGTCGACACGGCAGGAGCTCAAGGCGCTCGGTTATATCCAGTAAGCGCGAACCCTAGACAATCCCAAGGCTTGAGAGGACGGAGAGCAGGCCTGCGAACGTCACGATGATGAGCGCCGTCACCCTGAACCCCCGCTCCGGCAGCTTGCGAAGCAGCTTGCTTCCTGCGAATGCTCCCAAGAACATGGCGGGAAGGAGCAGGAGCGCGCAGCGTGCAATGGCGACCGACAGAAGACCGCCCGCCAGGAACATGGGAACGCTGGCGAGGCTGAGAAAGAGGAAATACGCCACCAGACTCGCCCTGAAGGCCTGCTTGGGGACTCCCTGGTTGGTGAGAAAGAGTACGGCCGGCGGACCTCCGGTTGAGATCAGGCCGTTCAGGGTCCCGCTGATCAATCCAGCGGCAGCAAACCCCCATCTCTCATTCCTGACCGGTCGCTGAAATCCGGTGAGGAAGGCAAGGGCGAACAGGATGGTCACACAGCCCGCGAGGAGTTTGACGACTTCCGGGTCCAGGGTAAGCAGAAGCAACAACCCTAAAGGTACGGTTGCGATCCCCGCCATGATGAGCGGCACGATCCGGCGCAGATGAGCGGCTTCCCTGCAGAGGGGGAAAAGCACAACATTTGCCACGGCATTGAGCAGAATGATCACCGGGACGGCCGTCCTTGGTCCCAGGAGGACCACTAGCACGGGAACGGAGAGCAGGGAAAACCCGAATCCCGTGAGTCCCTTGATCAGGCCGGCGGCGAAGACGGCGATGATTGCATAGATTGCGGTTTCAACCGACACACCTGACCTCGTCTCGCTACGTTCACCGGCAGTTGACCACCATTCACCGGCTCCCCCATGAATACCACAACCTCCCGCGACTCAGAAGTCCTTTCCTGTCACAAGCCTTTTCCGGTCAGAAGCCTTTTCCTTGGTTGAGTCCCACCTACTGCTTGTCGAGATCGGGAGAATCCACTATCCTTAGGAGACAATTTCCTTGGTTATGAGGATTGTGGGCATATATGGAGGTACCAAGAATGACAACCGAGACCAACAAGATGAGATGGGACCTGGAATCCATTTTTCCGGGAGGATCGGACTCTGCGGAGTTCGAGCAATTCCGCAAGGACGTGGCGGCCGAAATCAAGGCGGCAGTCGAGAAGGCCCAGGGACTCCCGCTTGAGCTCGACACCAAGACGTTCGATAAATGGATCGACACCTTCTCGGCATTACAGGACCTCAAGATGAGAAGGAGCCACGCCGAGAGCTTCGCCTACTGCCTGGCCTCCCAGGATGTGAGTGATGACAAGGCCATGGTCATCGTGGATGACATGATGAGCCTCTACGCCGAAACAGAAGCCATCAGGTCGGCCATCGAGGAACTGGCACTGGCCCTGGACGACGAGGCCTGGAGCAAACTCATCGCCCATCCCAAACTTAAGGGCGCGGCCTTCTACTGGAATGAGCTGCGCGACAATGCAAGGCTCAAGATGGAACCCAGGATGGAGAAGCTGGCCACGGAGCTTGCCACCAATGGCTATCACGGCTGGAACCTCCTCTATGCCCGCCTGTCCGGCGACCTCACCACCGAGTTCGAGGAGGGCGGCAAGACCAAGACACTCTCGATGGGCCAGCTGTCCAATAAGTTCAGCTCACCCGACCGGAACACCCGCAAGAGCGCATTCGAGAAACTCGAATCCACGTGGAAGACCATCGAGCCTCTGGTCGCCATGGAGCTCAACTCCCAGGCGGGCTTTCGCCTGAGCCTGTATAAGGCCAGAGGCTGGGAGTCTCCCATGTTTGAGCCCCTGCTGATGGGTCGGGTGAAACAGGAGACCGTCAACGCCATGTGGGACGCGATCGCTGTGGTTCAGCCCAGGATCGCCGGGTATATCAATGCCAAGAAGAAGATTCTCGGGATCGATGATTTCAAATGGTATGACCAGACCGCGCCCCTCGGAGACATCGAGAAGAGCTATACTTATGATGAGGCGTGTGATTTCGTGGTCAAGCACCTCACATCGTTCTCAAGCGATCTCGGCGACTTCGCCAGGATGGCCATCGATAAGCGCTGGATAGAGGCTGAGGACAGGTCCGGAAAGAGGGCGGGCGGCTACTGCACCGGTCTGGGCGTCGTCAAGCAGTCCAGGATATTCATGACCTTCTCCGGCAACTACGAGGAGATGATGACGCTGGCCCACGAGCTGGGCCACGCCTATCATAGCTGGGTGCTGCGTGACCGCGACTACTTCGGCCGAGCCTATTCCATGCTGCTCGCCGAGACCGCATCGACCTTCAATGAGAGGCTCGTCACCGATGCCGCGCTTGCCGAGGTCAAGGATGACGCCGGGAGATTGTCGCTGCTTGATAAGATGGCCCAGGAACACTTCACCATGTTCTGCAATATACGCGCGCGCTACCTCTTCGACAGCGCGTTTTACGAGGAAAGAAAGAAAGGCACGGTGCCCAAGGAAAGACTGAATGAGATCATGGTGGAGGCCCAGAAGAAGGCTTTCGGCAAGATCCTTGCCGACGACGGCTACCATCCACTTTTCTGGGCGTCGAAGCTGCACTTCTCAGAGACGTCGGTGCCCTTCTACAACTACCCGTACACTTTCGGGCACCTCTTCGCAGGGGGAATCTACTCTCGAGCCAAGCAGGAAGGGCCTGCATTTGCGGAGAAGTACCGGGCGCTCCTGATGGATACGGGATCGATGACCTGTGAGGACGTTGCGGCCAAGCATCTTGGAGTCGACCTGTCTTCCGGCGAGTTCTGGAATGAAGCCGTGGGACGCGCCCTTGAGGATATCGATAACTTCATCGAGCTTGCGAAGAAATAGGAAATGAACCCCTGCCGGCAGGGGTCCACAGTTATGGAGTTCGCAAACTTAATCCAGGTACGGCGCCCTGGCTCCTGCCAGGGTGCTCCAGTTTTTATTCAGTGCTGTCCCCGGGTATCACACCGGATGTGGCCAGCGAGACTGTCGTCCAGACCTTGATCGCTTCCGGGCTTCCTCCCCACATCCCACCTCTCATTATGTCGCCATCGATTCCACCACGGTGCATTCCATCGCCCCGGCCCTCGCCTATGTCTCCGCCGGGGGGCCTTCGGCCACCCATGGCTTCACGCATGGCCTCCATGTTCACCTCCGGAGTCTCGAAGCCGATCCGGATAGGCTGGCCCGGATCGCCGCCGATGCCATAATCCCGCTCGCCGGTGATGGCCAGCGGTACCTTGAGTTCATAGCCGAAGTTGCCGTCGCGATATCCCATTGCGATCTCAATGCCGGATGTGCCGTCATTAAGCAAGATGGCCGTATCATCATCGGATGGCCCGAGGACCTCCAGCCTGGTAGCGGCATCTTTGAGCAGCTCCCTTATCCTGGCCGGATCCTCGGCGGCGCCTCTCATTGTCTTAAAGTCTTCCATTCCCATCGGGCAACGGATGCCGAATTTGCGGTTTCCCCTGCCCTTGGGCTCGAACCATACGGTCAGGCCCTGGCCGAGAATCCTGGCCGCGACACTGCGTACGGGAGTCGCCAGGGCAATATAGAGATGGGTCTCATCATTCATGGCGCCCAGAACGATATTGGGACTGCCTATATATGTCCTCGAACCCTGCCATTCATCGGGAATGCCGTCCAGGACTATCTCACCTTCACTCCACCGGCTTTCCACCTTCTCATCGCCACACCCCAGAACGAGCGTGCAGGTGAGCAGGGCTAAGGGCAGAAGGAATCTGCCCGATCTCAGGTTCCAGGATATCCTCTTCACTCTTCTTCTCCTGTTTTCAAGTGAAACGCACCGGGCGGGGCCCCTCCTCCCCGATGCGATGCCGCAACATGGCCAGGGTTACTTGAAGTCTCCCTTTATCTCACCCCAGGTTGCGGACTCACTTCCCGCCGGACTTATGAGAGACTGATTCTCGGCATCATCTCCCCTGCACTCATCCGGCAGCTCGATTCCAAAGCTCTCGACCAGCTCGCGCACGGCCGCACGGATCTCCTCGCGGGACGCTCCCGCCTCGCGCATCTCAGCAACCAGCGCGTGCACTGCCTCCCGCTGATCCTCGGTGAGCAGCTCCATCAGCCTGTGTCTCGGACCTCGGCCCTCACCTTCCCGCCGCTCAGGTACCTCGATACCCCAGCTCTGGAGAAGCTCGCGCACGGCTGCGTGGATCTCGTCACGGGACGCTCCTGCCCCGCGCATCTCAGTGACCAGCGCGTGCACTGCCTCCCGCTGATCCTCGGTGAGCAGCTCCATCAGCTTGTGCCTCCGGCCGTGGCCTTCGCCTTCAGGCCGGTCGGGCATCTCGATACCCCAGCTCTGGAGAAGATCGCGGACTGCCGCATGAATCTCGTCCCGGGATGCTCCTCGATCACGCATCCCGCTGACCAGTTCGTGAACCTCGGACCGCTGCTCCTCGGTCAAACCTGCCAAGCGATGGCCACCGCGTCCATCTCTTTCACCCCGTCCCCCGTAGACCACTGCGGCACTCATAGCCACAACCGCCACAAGAATCAGGATGACCATCACTGTCTTTCGCATCTTTACATCACCTCCTTTCATTCAGTTTTCACTACCCATTGACAATGCAATCATACCAGATATTCCATTGACCGGCCTATTGGATCGCATCTATTCACCAGAGTCCTCATCTGCCGGCTCGGGAAAGCGCCCGCGAGGGCCCCGCCTTCCCTTCATGAAGTGCTTGAAGTGGCCTTGCCTCTCGTCCAGCCTGGCCTTCTGTTCATCTGTCAGGATGGAATCGAGATCCTTCCTCAGCGAGTCCATGGTTGCCACCATCCCGGCGCGGAAGTCCTCGTGCATGTCCGCAAGCCGGGCGGAGTGTTTATCCAGAACGGCGCGCACGGCCTCCTCCTGGTCCGGCGCGGGCTGGATGATCCTCTCTATCATCGGCGTGAAAACACCCGGGCCTCTCTCTGCGAGGTGCGGTCTCAGGTGGCGATGCATCACCGGGCCGGCCAGAAAGACCCCGACCAGTATCCCGATCACCAGGGTCGCGACGATGATGAAGGTGCTCTTCCATTGAATGCTCATGATAGTTCCTCCAGGGCTGAAGATAATGGCGATCCCAACGCTTCTTCGAGCGTGGCCTCGGGTACACCAAGGGCCGCTGAGAAGGAAACGTCCCTGTTGTCGACGATATTGTAGACCATCAGGGCCAGGACGGCTGCCACCCCGGCTATCGCCACCGGCCGGAAAGCCTTGAGGAGAGACTCAAACAGAGTGGGTGCAATCTCCTTCTCCGCACCCGATGAGCGTGTGCGTTCTGCCTTTATGCGCTTCATGACCCGCTCGGTGAACATATAGCCGAATCCCGACGCCCCACTGGCCGAGATCGCCTCGCGCATCGAGGCGATTTGTTCCTTCTCTCTTCTAAGATCCCCGGAGACCGCCAGGGCCGCTTCAAGCTCAGCCAGCTCGGGACCAGAGAGGTCATCATCGAAGGACCTGTAGAGCAATCCCAGAATTCTCTCATCGATTTTCATAGCTTAACCCCGCTCTTCAGAAATGAGTATGGCCTTCAGTTTCTCCTGCGCGCGCGCCAGTCTCGAGAGCACGGTGCCCACAGGGATCTCCAGTATCTTCGCGGTTTCATCAGTCGAATATCCGTCAATCAGGCGCAGTACTATGACCGGCCTGAACTTGTCATCGAGTTGGTCTATTCCCCACCGGACCATCTCCCGGTTGTCCCTGCCCTCGGCACTTTCCCCTCTGGCCTCCAGGTTGTGAAACTCCTCTACAGGTCTCCGGGCCAGCACCGACCGTCTTCGCTTCCGCCGCCTAAGCTCATTCAGCGACAGGTTAATAGCGATCCGGGTAATATAGGTCTTGAGGCTCGCCTCACCCCGGAAACGCCCCAGGCCCTTGTGAAGCCGCATGAAGGTCTCCTGCCCCACGTCCTCCGCCTCAGCGCATTGTCCAAGCATACCTATCACCGTCGCGGCCACAATCGGTTCATAGCGTCTGACGATCTGCTCGAAAGCACCATCATCACCATCACGAGCGGCTGCTACCATCTGTTCATCTGTTTGTTCCAGGACGTCCCTCACTCCGTTTTCCCTACCCTTCCCTTCTACCCGATTAGACAATCCGCATTCAACACATATTCCCCCGGCACACACCAAATTCACAAAGTGGGGGGGGGGGGCGGGGTTTTTAATAAAAAAACGGGGCCGGACCCCCCCATGGGGGGTTTGGGGGGGGGGTTGGTTGGTTTGTGGCCGGGGTTTGGGGGTTTTCTTGGGGTGG
>JAUVJV010000227.1 GCA_030592245.1 Candidatus Eiseniibacteriota bacterium | reverse complement strand
TTTCCGGATTCCTCTCCCACATAACCGCCCAGGGCTACAGGTGGAGACTGAGGCAGTTTGCCCTGCTCGCGCGAAGCTCGGATTCGATTGAATTCATGGGCGTGATCGCCAGGCAGGCGGGGCTTCCCCTTGCCATCCTGGCCGTCGCCGGTCTCGTCATGGGAGTGTGGAAGAAGCGCATCATTCTGGCATTCGCAGCCTTGGTGGCCCTGTTCGGGATTCACTATGCCATGTACAATATCCCCGACATAGATAGCCACATTTTCCCGGCCCTGATCGGCATGGGGGCCCTGGCCGGGTTCGGCATTGAGCGCATTGCCCGGCTGGCCGGTCGATCGTTCCGGAGAGGCGCGATGCTGGTTAGCATCTGCGCTTTTCTCATACTCGTTCCCAACCTGGCGCGGATCCGGCCAAGGGCCGATGAGTGGTTTGCCATCGACTATGCTCATGCCATCCAGGAAAGCGCCAGGAAGGCCTGCGGCGACAGCTGCATCGTGATTACCGGCGGCCACCTGTCCAGCTTCCCGCTGTTTTACGCCTCACTCGTCGAGGAGGGCGGCTTGCCCGTGTTCGATCTGACCGCCTCGGATCCATCTGTGCTGGGCGGTCTGAAGGGCACGGCCAACATAGAGGCCTTCATCGCCGAGGCCGCGAAGGTATACGGGCGATCCCGCCTGGCACTGCTGGGACCACTCCCTCCCCGCTTGCTGGGAAGCACGCCCAGGATCTTCGGCATGGTCTATGTCCTCGATGACCCGCCCGGGGGATGCCCCTCACCTCTGGACTTCGAGATGCGTGGGGTGGGTGAGGATCTACGGGAGTATTCGTCACGGTTATTGAGCGGGAGCTACTATCTGCATATCGCCCGCTGGCATGCCCTGGCAGGTGATACGGCTGGAGTGAGGGCTTCCGTGGAACAATCCCTCAGTGCGGCAAGGGACGATGTGGCCACGCACATTAACGCAGCCAGGATCTACCTGGATGCGGGCATGGGGCAGGCGGCTTACCTGGTTGCACTAAAGGCAGTCGAGGTAGACCCGGAGTTCTTTGAGGCCCACGACTTTCTCGCAAACCTCCTGACTGCGACAGGCAGGATCGACGAGGCGATCGCCCGATACAAGCTTGCCCTGAACGGAAACCCGGCACCGGCCGCGGTGCATGTGAATCTCGCAAATGCCTATTCGATGAAGTCCGACCATACACGCGCCCTCGAACACTATCGCAAGGCTATCGACCTCGACCGTCTGCTTGTGAATGCCCATATAGGGATGGGGCTCACCCTGGAAGCTTCAGGCAAGTACGATGAAGCCCTGTCTTCCTTCCGCACCGCTGCCTCCGTCGATTCCACCTCCGAGATTGTCTACCATGCGCACGCCGCGTTGCTCTTGAGACAGGGAGACGCCGCCGGGGCGATGGTGATCTTGAGAAGAGGCCTTTCCGTCCGGCCTGAGGCGGCCAACCTGATCTCAGACTTGGGCCTCACGTTTCTGAGGCAGGACCGGCTGGACTCGGCGATAGTCTATTTGGAAAGGTCGCTCACGGTAGATCCCTCGCAGCTCACCGCGCGCGGCAACCTGGCCGTCGCCCTGGAGAGGAGCGGCCTCAACGCGCGGGCCATCGAGGAGTACCGGGCATACATATCCCTGGCCCCTCCCGGCAGGCTCCGGGACCGCGCGGAGGAAGCCTTGAGGATGCTCGAGCAGGAAAGCGACTGAGGCCGGAAGAGCCCCTGTGTCGTGAACCTCGCCGGAGGAGCCCTGACCCGCCCCACGGGTGGCATGCAACCCGGAAAAGCTACTGGATATAGCCCAGGGCCTTCAGCTGTCGCCTGGTGTCATCGCTCAGCGTGACGGGAGTTTCACCCTGGAACCCGACACCCGCATACCAAACATGGAAATAGGGCGCCTCCGGTCTGTCCGTCGGGGTTCCCTTCGCCTTGCTCTTCCGTCTGCCTGCGTCCTCAAAGGGCATGGACTCAACTGGTGAAAGCTCCGGCCCAAGGAAAGTCCTTCTCACGGCGGACATCCCGTCGATCTTAAGATCGAAAAACAGGGGGACCACCCTGGGCGCCGTCTTGACCGCGAGCAGGAGCGAAGTGTCCAGCTTGATATCTCTGAGCCGGAGCACGCGCCGTGACACTTCATCGAACCTGATGAGATCCTCCCCGATCAGGCGGCCCTCCGCATCGAGCAGGCTATGGAACTGGATTTGGCCTGTGGCCGCCCTGTCGGGCACGGTGACCTCCAAGTCAAATGTGTGCTCCTCACCGCCTGCACCAAACTCGATGTACCAGGTGTCCGATATGTGGAGAAGCGTTTGAGAGAGGACCTCCTTGAGCAGGACTCCGGCCGGGGGGTCTATATCCGCCAGGTCATTCAGCTCTCCGGGGTCATCCTGCAGGTTGAATACCATGGTCTGCGCCGAATGCATATCATAGATCACCTTCCACGGATAGGCAGTCACGCACTTCTTTTCCGATCCATACAGCATGGCTTCCGAGTAGGCGAACCTGTGGGGAAGCAGAACATCCGCCGGATCGACCACTTCACCCCCACCGGACATCAGGGGCTTGAGGCTCACGCCCTCGAGACGCGAGAGACTGCGGAGCCCCAGGAAATCAAGGATGGTGGGCATCACGTCCAGCATCCTGACCTGCCGGCTTACCCTTATTCCTCCAGGTATCTGCCCGGGCAGGGCAAGTATGAGGGGAACCTTGATCAGCTCATCATACATGGTGTGGCCGTGCTCGAACCCACCGTGGTCAAAGAACTCCTCCCCGTGGTCGCTCACGAAAACCACCAGCGTGTTCTCCCGCAGGCCCCGCTCTTGAAGACCGTCCAAGAGTTCTCCTACGGCCTTATCCGTAAAGGTTATTTCCCCATCGTAGAGAGCCCGTATATGGTCCCACTCGGCTTCGGCCTTGGCACCGCCCTTCTTGGTGATATCCGGTATTACACGGTTGAAGGTCTCACGATCAAAGGAGGAGGAAATCGGCCCGCTGTAATCGGAGTCATACATGGTGTCATAAGGCTTGGGGGGTGAGTATGGAAGGTGCGGATCGAAATAGTGCACGAACATGAAAAACGGGGAACCGCTGTTGGCGTCTATCCAGTTGAGGGCATCCACGGTGGTATCGTCGGCGATCCGCGGGTCCCATCGCGGTGAGGTATCATAGAATTCGAAACCCTTATCCACACCGAAGTCCGGAGCCAGGGCGGGGGCGTTGATGATGGCCCCTGTCGCGTACCCGCTCTTGAGCAGCATCATGGCCAGGGGTATGACGGTACTCCCCATGCGGTTCCCGTAAGTCCCTTGAGCGCGCTCGAAGCCTCCCGAACCATGCTGTGTCGGATAGAGTGACGTGAGAAGAGTGGAAAAGGACGGCAGAGTCCACGGCGACTGGCTTACCGCATCCTCAAAGAGCACGCCTTCACCGGCCAGCCGGTCGATATTCGGAGTTGTGGGACGCTCATAGCCATAGCAGCTCACATGGTCACGCCGCAGGGTATCTACCCCGATCAGGACAACATTCAAGGGACGCTTTTCGCGCCCGCATGACAAGCTCATGGAGAGAGCCGCAAGGATAAAGAGGATGGTCAGATTTCGCACCTTATGCCTCCGCCGGTCTGGTCTTCCGCCAAGAAATAGAGATCCGATAGTCAACTATAGCGACCCGCCGGTGCTTCAGTCAACCATCCATGCGGCGGGGGGAACGCTCCCCGGGGTTGAGGCCAGCTCACGGTGGCACACCGCGGAGCCCGGTCTGCCACAATTAAGAAGGCGCCTCCGGAAAACGGGAGGCGCCGATAAACGTCTTGCCGCTGCTGCCCGGCTCTATTTGCCCAGCAGGCCCCTGAACAAATCCAGATGGTCTTCTTCCTCAGCAAGGATTGTCTCGAACAGCTTCTGCGTTGTCGTGTCGGCTTCCTTGCCGGCCTGGGCTATTATCTCCTTGTACAGGTCGATCGCGACCTGCTCGTCCTTGACGTCCTGCTTCATCATCTGCTTGAAGGTCTTACCCACGAAGACGGGGTCGGGCTTGGTGGTAGGGGTACCACCGAAGTATGCGAGTCGCTCGGCAATCAGCTCGGCATGCTGCATCTCGATGATGGCGATGGCCCTGAGCTGGTCCTTGACCACAAAGCCCTCCACACCCTTCCACAGGATGTGCTGCCACATATACTGGATCGCAACCTGCATCTCCCTGGCTATTGCCCTGTTGAGTAGATCCAACATCTTCTTGGTGGCCATTTTTCTTTACCTCCGTCTTACGGCGCCAGCCTGTTCATCAGATTATCGCTGAACTTCTATCACCTCAAGCGGCCCGTGTCAAGGTTGCGCTTCGTTCAGACGCTCGGCCCACCTCAGAGCACGACAGGTGAGGCATCCCGGTCAAAGGGATTGGTCCTCATCGCATGCGAGAACAAATAGGGGTAATTGACCCTCAGATATTCCATGTAGTCAAGCCACTCCTTGACTATCAGCACATACACTCGCTTGATATCACCCGCCAGGTGCAGGCAGTCGCTCCTGGGAAGACAGGAGACGTCATCTCTGCTCTGAAGCTCTTCGGTAAGATGAAAGAAGGCTCTCAACAACTCGGTGAAGGTCTCATGCTCCAGGAGGGTTGGATTCTCAAGCAGCCTGATCAGGAAATCACGCTTGCCCGTCACGAAATCGTTCAAGTCCTGCAGGTTCACTTTGTCGATATCCACTTCGAATGCGTAGTTCCTCAGCCTTCCGGCCACGC
>JAUVJV010000160.1 GCA_030592245.1 Candidatus Eiseniibacteriota bacterium | reverse complement strand
GGCGCTCACCACGTTTCTCATCGTTGCCAAATACTACTGGAAGTGGATCGGGGTTTATTGATAGGAGGTTCGGCGCATGGGTTATCTTATGCTTGTCCTTTCACCCACGAGGCACACCACCAAGTCCATCGACCTCGCTCTCTCTCTGGTCCAGACATCAAAGAGACCCCTGCTTGCGGTCTTCGTCATGGACATAAAGGTCGCCGATGCCATCTTGAGTCATATCGTGGACATTGGATTTCTCGGGGATAAGGTGAGCGATCAGCTCGCGGCCACGATACACAGCGAATACGAGACTCGAGGCAGGAGGGAGCTTGAGGAGGTGAAGGAGCGGGCTCTCGAGCTGGGCATTGAATGTGAGACCCTTGTGAGGAAGGGCGGCTTCGTCGAGGAGTGTCTGAAGATTGCCAGAGAGAAAGGTATCGAGGACATGGTGGTCTCACGGGCGGACCGCTCCAATATCTCGCGCAAGCTCTTCGGCTCGGCCGTCAACGAGCTCCTGGAACGCGCTACCTGGCCCATAATGGTGGTAAGCGACACGTCCGTTGAGCACCACAGGGAACATAACGGCGACAGCCAGTCATGAAGGATGTTCCCGATGTTCCTGTCGAGTTGTCTTTACCTCCCCCGCAGGCTTATCATTAGGTATGACGGTGCGGGCATGACAGTACGGGAGAGAGGATCTTAGAACCTCAAATGACGTGAGGTGATGGAATGAACAGACGTGATTTCATGAAGAGCTCGATCGCTGTGACGGGCTTCGTCCTGGCCGGTCCGGCCATCTCCTTTGGCACCGAGGCTGAAGCAACCGGCTTGTCCCGGATATTCGTGGCCGGTGGTGACGCATCTGAAGCGGTTCGCTCCGTGCTCTCCGAGGCCGGCGGCATGCAGGCCTTCGTCAAGAAGGGTGACAGGGTCCTCATCAAGCCCAATTTCTCGTTTTCCAATGCGCCTGATGCGGCCACGACCACCAGCCCCGAGCTGGTGAAAGAAGTCGTGCTGATGTGCAAGGAAGCGGGTGCCAAACGCGTGACCGTTGCCGACCATACCATAAGAGTAGCCCGGACTTGCCTGGAACGAACCGGCATGAAGGCAGCCCTCGATGGCATTGATGATGTGAAACTCAGCGTCCCCAGCAAGAAGTCGGCCTTTAAAACCACCGGCATAGAGCGGGGGAAGTCGCTCAAGTCGACAGAGATCGCCAAGGACTACCTCGACGCCGATGTCTATATCAACATTCCAGTGGCCAAGAACCATTCGGCTGCGACGGTCAGTTTCGGCCTTAAGAACCAGATGGGCCTGATTTACGACCGGTGGGTGTTCCATTCCAAGTACGACCTGCACCAGGCGATCGCCGACCTTGCCACGGTGATCAAGCCCCAGATTACGATCCTCGACGCGACCCGGTGTCTCACCACCAACGGCCCCAGCGGACCCGGCGAGGTGGTGAAACTGGGCAAGGTCATGTGCTCTACCGACCCGGTGGCCCTGGATGCCTATGCAACGACGCTCCTGGACTGGGGCGGGAAGACGCTTAAGCCTGAGGACATCGGCCATATCAAGTATGCCGCCGAACACGGGCTTGGCGAGATGGATCTGGAGAAAGTCGAGGTCGTGGAAGCCATTCCCGTTAAGACCGGCTGAGAGCCTGCCGGCCTTGTCCTTGGGACGCGATTTCACTATAATCATGGGAAACACAATGGTCGACTGAAGCCCGGGTAGTGATCAGGAGGATGGTATGTGGTTCAAGAAGAAACCGAGAGTCTTGGTTATCGGACTCGATGGAACACCGCTTTCTTTCATTAAGGCCAAGATGGAAAGGGTGAGCTGCCCTCGTTCAGGAAGCTCTTCGATAAGGGCTCACTGGTTGAGATCAATTCCACCCATCCTTTCGTCTCCTGTGTCGCCTGGTCCACCTACATGACCGGGAAGAATGCCGCGAAGCACAACATATTCGGCTTCATAGACCGCAAGCCGGGCCCGTATTCCATCTATATTCCCAACGGGTCCAACATGACCAGCAAGACCCTCTGGGAGATCCTGAGCGACCGGGGCAAGAACGTGCTGGTAATGAACGTACCCGTCACTTTTCCTCCCCGCAGGGTAAAGGGCTACCTGGTCTCAGGTTTCCTGGCTCCCAGGATCGAAGGGGCCACCTATCCCGAGAGCCTGGCCCAGAAGCTCAAGGCCGGCGGTTATGAGATCGACATTGATCCCTGGCGGGCCCGGGAGAACCTCGACAACCTCTATCCCGATCTCATGAAGGCTTTCAAGGCGAGGGTCGATGCCTTCATGAAGCTCTACAAAGAGAAGAAGTGGGATTTTGCCCAGCTGCACGTGATGGAGACCGACAGATTGTATCACTTCATGTGGGAATATATGGAAGACGGACATCCGAAGTACGCCGGGGAGTTCATGAACGTGATCAAGGCGATCGATGAGTTCCTTGGGATGATAGACAGGGAAGTGGATGACGATGTCACGGTGCTGGTGATGTCGGATCACGGTTTCTGCAGTCTCAAGAAGGAGATTTATCTTAACAGGTTCCTTGAAGAGGCCGGATATCTGAGCTACAAGGCCGAGGGCGCCAAGTCGCTCGGCGATATCGACCCCGCGCGCACGAAGGTTTTCTGCATGGATCCGGGCAGATTCTACATCAATCTCCGGGGCAGGGAGGCGGAAGGGATAGTCTCCCGCGAGGAATACGAGCCCCTGAGAGAGAAACTGTGCGCCGACCTTGAGGGCCTAACCGACGAAGAGGGCAACCGCGTCATAAAGGACGTGCTTACCAAGGATGAGATCTATAGCGGTCCCCACTTCGAGATCGCTCCGGATGTAGTGATAAACCCGGTCGACGGCTATGATCCCAAGGGGGCGTTCGGCAAACAGACTCTCTCCGGGAAAGGCCCGATAGTCGGGATGCACACCCACCATGACGCCATGCTCTTCGTCCGTGGTCAGGAACTCATGGAGGGAGGCAGCGTGTTGGATGTGCCCATGACCATCTATGATATCATGGGAATCCAGCCTCCGGAGGGCCTCGACGGCCGATCGCTGCTAAAGAAATAGTAAAAGGGGACAGACACCTATTTCCGTTTCTCCGAAATAGGTGTCTGTCCCCTTTACTCTATCCTCGTCGCTCAGGTTACTCTATGTAGCCCAAGCCTCTCAAGCGTTCCTCGACCTTCTTCTGATCATCATCAGACGTGGTCTTGCCGCCGCCCCCGCCCTTGGGGATCCAGCCCAGGGTTTCCATGGTAGCCATCACATTGGCGACGCAGGTGTCGATGTCCTCGGTGTCGGTGTCACAAACCACCTCGGGCTTCTCTGGCTCTTCGAAGGGCATGTGCCAACCGGCGATATCAGCGATCTCGCCACGCTCGGCCCGCTTGTAAAGCCCCTTGGGATCGCGCTTCTTGCACGTATCCAGGCTGGCCTTGACGTGTACTTCCAGGAAGTTATCAACCAGTTTCCGGGCCCGGTCGCGATGCTCTCTCAAAGGGGAGACCGCTGCCACGATAGCGCAGACGCCGTTCCTGGTAAGGATCTTGCCCATGAACGCCAGGCGCTTGGTATTGAGATCCCTGTCCTTGGCCGTATAGCCGAGGTCCGGGCTTAGGTTGGCCCTGATTTCATCAGCATCCAGGTTCTCGATCTTGACACCACGATCCCTGAGCGCCTTCTCGACGTCTCTTCCGATCGTGGACTTACCCGATGCCGGAACTCCCGTGAACCACAAGAACGTACCCTTGTCCATCAAAATCCCCCTTCTTAGAGTGGTATTACCTTTCCTTCCATGTCTTCCGGTATGTCTATGCCCATGACGGTCAGAACGGTTGGTGTGACGTCATAGATTTCAAGATCCTCGAGTTTCCTGCCCCGCTTTTCCTTGGGATCCCACAGGATGAAGATGCCGTACTGGGCATGGACCGCATCATCCGGTCCCACCTCGGTCTCGAATGAGTGAATCGAGTCATGGCCGATAGTGCCCGTCGATCTCCAGAAGAGATCGCCGAAGAAGACGATCAAGTCCGGAGCCTGGTCGATGTTAGGCCCGGAATAGACATCCTGGGGCTTGTAGGTCCGGGTGCCGATATTATTGCCCTTCTCATCGGTGATGGCAGCCAGCTTCTCGATGATCTCGTTCCGCACCTTCTCGTAGTTCTCCGGCTCGATCAGACCTTGCTTTTCCCGCCCCTTGACGTTAAGGAAGAGCCTGCCGTAGTAGCCGCCCAGGCCCCAGGCCGTGGTCTTGTCCCAGTCAATATCGGCCTCTTCGAGCTTAACGAGGCCCTCGGGCCGGCTCTTCAAGGTCAAGTACCCTTCCTTGATCAGCCAGTCGTTGATGTTGATGGCGCCTTCCATCTTCTTGGCGCCGTGGTCCGAGACCACCAGCACCACGGTATCCTCATCAAGCGAATCCAGGATTTCACCGATCCGCTTATCCAGGTACTTGTGGTAGTCGAGGATGGCGTTCTCATACTTGTTTCCGGGAGCGTACTTCCTGTGGGTCTTATCGAAGTACTTCCAGAAGCCATGATGGATTCTGTCCAGCCCGATCTCAACGAACATGAAGAAGTGCCAGGGTTGTGACTTGAGGAATGCATCGACCAGGTCGAAACGCTTCCTGGTCATCTCGAAGATCTCTTCGAGGAGCTCGTCCTTGTTGTCGGTCCTGAACTTCTCGACGTCGAGGATATAATCGCCCACAGCCTGCTTGACTTCGTCCTTGATGTAGTCGGGGAAGGTGTACTCGGCATTGGTGTCGGGGGCCAGCCAGTCGGTCACCATGAAGCCGTTCACAGGCTTCGGCGGATAGGTCTGTGGCACGCCGATCATTCCCACCTTGTATCCTTCACGTCCCACGACGTCCCAGACGGCAGGTTCCTTTATGGCTTCGGAGTTGGCGATCCAGAAGTTGTCGTAGGAGTACTCGCTCCTGTTCCTGAACCCGAAGATGCCGAGCTTGCCCGGGTTCTTGCTGGTCACCATGCACTGCCATGCGGGCACGGTTATGGGAGGAATCGTGCTCTTCAAGGGCCCCCATACACCCTCATCCACCATGCGCTTGAAGTTGGGGAGCTGGTCTATCCACTTCTCAAACACCAGTTCCGGTGCCGCACAGTCGAGCCCAATGATAAGAACCTTCTTCTTCGGTCCCATTCGCCTCTCCTGGTTCTAGCTGGTTTGTGTTCTCACTTAGTCAACAAACGGTTTATCGAATTGCTTCTGAGCGTTGAATACCTCGGGACGGATCATCTCCGCGGGAGGCGTACCGCCCTCAAGGAGCATCTTCCTCACCACGGTGCCCGAGAAGTGGATCTTGTACTCCTCACCATGCGGGCAGGTACGATCGCTCTCCAGCCGTTGGCAGCGCTTGCAGTGGAAGAAGTCGCCCCGGAGCGTGATCGGCCTGATCTCCAGATCATCGAACTTATCGAATATCTCGATCGCAGCCTCGGGCTGGTAGTAGTTACCGACGCCCGCGTGATCCCTTCCCACGATAAGGTGGGTGCAGCCCTGGTTCTTTCTTATTATGGCGTGGTGCACCGCCTCGCGGGGGCCCGCATACCTCATCTCCATGGGGAGGATGCTCATGAAGACCCTCTCCTTGGGGAAGTAGTTGTCCAGCAGGGCTTCATAGGATTTAAGGATCACTTCGTCCTTGTAGTCGCCCTTCTTTTTCTTGCCGATCACCGGATGGATGAGAAGCCCATCGACCAGCGCGAGCACGATCTTCTGCATGTTCTCATGTCCCAGGTGAGGCGCATTCCGGGTCTGGAAACCTGCCACGGTCTTCCAGCCGCGCTTCTCGAAGATCTCCCTGGTCTCGGTGGGGTAGAGGTTGTAGTGCGGGAAGGGTTCCCTGGAATCATCGACCAGGTCGATCTGCCCGGCCAGGAAGACATCCTTCTTGTCCATCGTGGACTTTACCCCGGGATGCTCGATATCATCCGTGCCAAACACTGCCTTT
>JAUVJV010000236.1 GCA_030592245.1 Candidatus Eiseniibacteriota bacterium | reverse complement strand
GGTGATATCCATCCCGGATGCTCAAGAACATCTTGGGAAGAAATACCAGGCCATGATCTGGTCCCACACGGTTGGGGACGGGCTCATCGCGTGCGGATTGAAGAGTGAGATCCTGTTCAGTGTAAGCAAAACCGAGGCTGGAACGAAAGAGGACTTCCACGTTTTCCCGACCGAGATATTCGTGAGTGACGTCAAGGCTGGGAAGGTGTTCGATGTCAAGAAGCAGGGCGGCGGAGTGACCCTGAAGGTGTTCAATCGATCCGGAGAAAACAAGGGGTTCGAGATTGAGTCAATCAGAGTCGCGGCCTCACCATTTGAACTGAAAGAGGGGTACATTGACTGCCCTGATCCACGCTTTCTGGTTCTTTCCGATGCCGCGTTCACACTCCGTGAGCATGAGGACAAGGAGATCGCGATACGCCTAGTCTTCCCGGAGAATGAGCAATACGTAGGAAAGAGATACATGTTTGCAATACATACACGCGTGGTTGGCGAGCCTGAGTCAGGAGTCTACTCCAAGATTTTTGCGTCATTAGAAGAATAATCAGAGAAGCAGCGGGAGGTGTTCTTGGTCTCGGGTAGAAGGCGTATTGTACTCGCCATCATGGTGTTTGGACTTGTCATATCATTGAGTAAGGGCATGACATATCCAAGTATGTCCGTCAACCTAACTGTGACGGTGCTGCCCTTCGTCGGCGTGGTTGTGGAGCTGTATGATGAATCCGGTCAACTCTTCGACAGGACCGATCCTGCACAACCTCCGCTGGAAGCCGCCTTGACCACTCCTGACAAACAGCATATCGGGCTCTATATCCCGGAGACCGTCCTCGAAGGCCCTACGACTGTGCAGATATACCTGAACGGCTCCATCCCCAGGCCTGATATCTTTGATCAAGCAGACAACGAAGCGAAAACAAGGGGTATAGCTGCGATTCCGGGAGCGGAGCCCATCGAATTCACCTCAAACAGAGACCTGGGTACCACCGTAACCATCGGCCTCCCCTACCCAGCCTCCCTCGAAGAGGCTATCGTGAACAATCTGGCGATATTCTATCTGGTCGAGGTAAGCACAAGATGGATCATATCGTCTGGATGCCGTACCGATCCTTCCAGGAGATCCATCTCGGCCGATGTGGACAGCTTTTCCATCTACAAAGTCATGGCGCAGGCAGCTACTCACCTTCATGATGTCATTGTCTATCCCAATCCTTTCATACCGGCAGAGGCCCACGGAGGGTGTCTCAAGTTTATCAATCTGACTCACCAGGCAAAGATAAGGATATATAGCCTTACGGGAGATCTTGTGTGGAGTAAAGAGATACAGAATAGTGGCGGCGCGGCCCAGTGGTATGGGAAGAACGATAAGGACGAACCAGTTGCCAGTGGAATCTATCTCTATATCGTTACAAGCCCGGATCGTGATGAGGCCACTGGAAAGATTTCAGTCATAAGATAGAAGAAGTCAGGCTGCCGGACCACTGGTCGGTCTGGCGACCCGGAGCAAGAGGGAAGGTGTTTCAGGTGAAGCTGAGAACGTGTCTCACAGTGAGTGTGATGGTTATTCTAGCCCTCACAGGGCGGCCTAATGCTGAGGGGAACGGCACAGCAGGTGCTCAATTCCTGAGGATTGGTGTAGGTGCGAGAGCAGTCGGGATGGGGGAAGCCTACTGTGCCGTATCTGGTGATGCTCTGTCCATTCATTGGAACCCCGCCGGCCTATCTCAGACGACTTCCGGTCAGGTAACATTTGCTCATCTGGAGTGGTTTGAAGGCATCAGGTATGAATTCCTGGGATACGCCCAGCCAATAGGTGAAAAGGCCAGCATTGGTGCCGCCTATTATCTCCTTCATACTGGTGATATCAGGAGAACGCTGGAGGATGCATGGGGTCAATACGCCGGTGAGGACGGCACGTTTGCGGCAAGAGATCAGGCTCTTGCCATATCCTACAGTCGCAGGCTGAGTGAAGCTATGTCAGTGGGTACGAATTTCAAATTGATTCGCCAGGAGAATGCCAATGAGACTGCAAGCGGATTTGCCTTCGACCTGGCGGGCACATATAAGACACCCCTTGAGGGCCTGACGATAGGACTGAACCTTCAGAATATGGGGCAACAGATTGGGTTCGTTGGCGAGAAGGATCCCCTCCCGTTCAATGTGAAGGTGGGTGGAGCGTACAGACTTAGCAGAGCTCCCCTGATCGTAGCAGTGGATGTGAACTCCCCCTCGGACGGTGACTTGACTTACAATGCCGGCTTAGAGTACTGGGTCAGGAATTTGATTGCCCTCAGAACCGGATACAACTCCAGAATACAGGGGAATGACCTGGAATCCTCCGATCTTGCTGACGGGATCGCCATGGGCCTTGGGATAGAGATAAAGCCGCTCCAGTTCGATGCAGCCTATGTCCCATACGGTGATCTTGGACGTACGTTCAGCGCATCTCTCCTGATCAGATTTGGAAATCAGTCGAGTTCTCAGAACAAGAATGCCCGATGAGCTAACACAAAGCTCCCTCTTCAGCCTGCAATCGCCCGTCAGGACCGGTACTCGGCGTTCCCGTGTCGTTTAGCAGACGGTTAACCACTTGCGATCATGTAACATTGAGGTGCACCGGTCTCGGGTTATGGAGCTCTTCTCCGGTTACCTGAGGATCCTTCCCCGGAGGCTCAAGTCCGGACTTGACGGATCTCCCTCTCTTGTGTAGCATAGTCGCGTGACAGCCAAGCGGGTTTCAACAAAGGAGGAGTAAACATGGCTGAAGAGGCTCTGGTAGTTGTGTCCAAGCTCAAGGCATATGTGAAGTCAAGTGGTGGCATGAACACGTCGGGGAATGTTACCCCCAAGATCTCCGCGATTGTGCGGAGCCTCATCGACAGGGCGATTGAAAATGCCAAGGCCGATGGCCGCAAGACCATCATGGACAGGGATTTCGAATAAACCAGGCTTTTCTTGGAACAGGAGGGGCGGGTGCACCGACTGGGAGGTGTGTTTGTCTCTTTCTGTTCCAGGTGATGCAAGTCTCACCAGGAGCCGGGTAATCTGTCACGCTTTTGTGTCGCCTCGACACACCTGTGAGCATTTCGCCGGCCCCGTATGCAGCCCCACCTGAATATCCACGGTCTAACCGCTTTATAATCAATCGATTAGCATCCACGATCGGCCGCTCCATTTCCCAGCTACCCGGGCAGGGTCTGGCATGGGTATTGCCGTAGTAATAGGGTGTGGGGAAGTGTGAGGCTGATCAATGACCATCGGTACCTATGACGATGTACTCCTGTCGCTGTGGCCCACACCTAATTCCAGGCCTGCCCCTGCAATTGGAGAACGTGATGCGTGAAAGCAGAAGCGTTGCAGTGGCCTTGCTGGCCCTGGCGCTTGCCCTGTTTGCTTTGCACCCACCGGCGCAAGCCCAGGAGAAAGCCCTTGATGATACAGTCAAGTGCATAGCCGCCATCAAGTGCAATTGCGGGATCAAGATCGACGGCATCATCGATGAGCCCATATGGGACAGCGCCCCGCGCTCCGGGGAGTTCATCCAGTATCAGCCCGATGACGGGGAGCCCGCATCCGAGTCGACCTTTGTCCGCATGGCTTACGATGATGAGGCCCTATTTGTTGCCATGGAAATGCACGACTCCGAGCCGGAGAAGATAGTGAACCGCCTGACCCGGAGGGACAGGTGGGTCGAGGGGGACCTCGTTAACGTGATCGTCGATTCCTACCATGACCACCAGACGGCCTATGCCTTTGTCCTGTATGCCTCAGGCACCCAGCGTGATGTCTACTACTACAATGACACCTGGAGCGATAGCGACTGGGACGCGGTATGGGAGGGGAGGACCCAGATCACCGACTGGGGCTGGTCAGCCGAGTTTCGGATACCCTTTCATTGTCTCAGGTTCTCCTGCGAGGACGATCCGGTCTGGGGCATCTACTTCAGCCGGAGCATAAGCCGTAAGAACGAGCTCGACCGATGGCTCCATATCCCCGAGAGCGCGCCCGGGTTCGTGTCCCACTTCGGTCATCTAGAGGGCCTTCAGGGCCTCACCTCACCCAAGCGGCTCGAGGTGCGCCCTTATGCTGTCTCATATGCCGAGCGCCTGGAGACCAGCCTGGCCGACCCCGACGGGCGGGACTATTCGGGAAACGCGGGCTTTGACCTTAAGTACGGCATCAACTCCAACCTTACCCTGGATGGCGCCGTCAATCCCGACTTCGGCCAGGTCGAAGCCGACCAGACGGTGCTTAACCTCTCCACATTCGAGACCTGGTATCCTGAGAAGCGTCCCTTCTTCCTGGAGGGAAGCAAGATATTCGACACCTACTACTCGCTCTTCTATTCGCGCCGGATCGGAAGGCCGCCCTCGGTCTGGCCCGATGGCGTGGGCTACTATCTGGACCGCCCTTCCGCCACGACCATCCTGGCCGCGGCCAAGGTCACGGGCAAGACCCCCGCGGGCACCTCCCTGGGGTTCTTAGGATCCATGACCCAGCGCGAAACGGCAAGGTTCGTCGATGGGGAAGGCTTTGAGCAGAGGGCGACAATTGAACCCAGGGCCAATTACCTGGTGGGACGCGTCAAGCAGGACGTCTTAAGAAACTCCGAGGTAGGCATGATGGCCACCGCCGTCACCCAGCGGGGCTTCGATTCCCACTATACGGGCGGGGCCGACTGG
>JAUVJV010000375.1 GCA_030592245.1 Candidatus Eiseniibacteriota bacterium | reverse complement strand
GCTTTCTTGAGCGCCTTCCTGGTCTTTATAACACCCTTGGGGTCATCGACCGATGTTCTCTCAAGATAGGCGACACCCTTAAGCTCTCGCAAGAGCTCGCACACCTTGATCGGATAGCCGGTTCCCTCGACCTCGCGCCCCCTGGGGGAAGTCGTGGTCCTCATGCCGACCAGAGTGGTAGGGGCCATCTGTCCCCCGGTCATCCCGTAAATGGCGTTGTTGACGAATATGACAGTGATCTTCTCGCCCCGGTTGGCGCTGTGGAGCATCTCCGCCGCGCCGATTGATGCCAGGTCGCCGTCACCCTGGTGGGTGAATACCACGCAGTCGGGCCTTACCCGCTTAACCCCGGTCGCGACCGCCGGGGCTCTGCCGTGCGCGGCCTGTATGAAATCGAAGTTGAAGTAGGCGTCGGCGAACACCGAACATCCCACCGAAGCCACGCCGATGCATTTCGACATTATCCCCAGCTCGTCTATGACCTCAGCCGTGAGCCGGTGTATCACGCTGTGGCCGCAGCCGGGACAGTATGAGAAAGGCTTATCGCTCAGACTTTCTGGTTTTCCGAATACCTTCTTCACGCTCTCACCCCCCGTACGGTCTAGTTTCCGCTAGGATAAACCTCTATCGCTTCTTTGGATGCTCTGGCCTTCCTGGCGGCCTCCAAGATCTCTTCCTCTTCCGGCACGCCACCGCCCGTGCGGGCCAGCAACGACACCTTGGCCTTGCCCAGGATGCTCAAGATAACATCCTCGTACATCTGGCCGAGACTCATCTCCACCACCAGGAAGTCCTTGCTCCCGTCACTTGCGACCTCGCTGATGAACTTCTTGGGGAAGGGCCAGAGAGTTATTGGCCGGATCAGGCCCAGCCTGGGGCCGCCGGAGGCCTTGGCCATGGCGACCGCCGACTTGGCGATCCTGGCCGCCGTACCGTAGGCGACGATAACGACATCGGCGTCTTCGACATCCACTGCCTCATAGCGGACCTCTTGGGCTTCTATCTTCCGGCACTTCTTGAAGAGGTCCATATTGTGCCTCTCAAGCTTGCCGGGAGCCAGCCTGACTGAGGTTATCATGTGCTTGGAACGGCCTGCGGAATCCGCGAGGCTCCACGCATCCTTGGTCTTCATATCGTATGTCACCGGTTCGGGAAGCACCACGGGCTCCATCATCTGGCCCAGGATCCCGTCACCCAGGATCATCGCCGGCATGCGATACTTATCCGCCATCTCGAAGCCCAGCCTGGTGAGATCAACCAGCTCCTGCCCGGTGCTGGGAGCGAATACGATCACCCGGTAGTCACCGTGGCCACCGCCCCGTGTGGCCTGGAAGTAGTCGCTCTGGGCGGGCGCTATGTTGCCCAGGCCCGGGCCCCCGCGGACGACGTTGGCAAAGAAGGCCGGAAGCTCCGCGCCGTACAGATAGGAGATCCCCTCCTGCTTGAGGCTTATGCCGGGGCCTGAGGACGATGTCATCACCCGTGCCCCCGTGGCGGCGGCCCCGTAGACCATGTTGATGGCGGCAACCTCGCTCTCCGCCTGAACGAAGGTTCCTCCTGCCTCCGGCATCCTAAGCGACATGTACTCGGTGAGCTCGTTCTGAGGCGTGATGGGATAGCCCGCGTAGAACCTGCACCCGGCCCGTATCGCGGCTTCCGCGAGGGCCTCGTTTCCTTTCATCAGTCTCCGTTCTTCAGCCATACCAGCCCGCCTTTCCTTATTTGTAGATTTCGAGGGCGACTTCCGGGCATATCATGCCGCAGATCGCGCAGCCCGTACAGGTATCGGGATCCTTGAACTCCGGGTAATGATAGCCCTTCAAGTTGAAGGAAGATGACATGCAAAGTGAGTTTTTGGGACAGTAGAGGATGCAAAGCTCACACCCTTTGCACCGCTCAACAGTTATCTTTACCTCGGGCATGTTCCCCCCTATCCGGTTTGGGTGACGTGATGAAAAACCTTCTTAAGTTATCATAAACCAGGCACTCAGTCAACATCCCTCAACAGGCCCGTCAGCAGCCTTATGTGCCCTCCCCGGACTCGCCTGACGGGTAGGGCCTCCGGGTGCGGATGTAGTCCTCCACGGCGTCCGGGACCATGTACCTGATGCTCTTTCCATCTCTCAGCCGGTCTCTTATGCCGGTCGAGGAGATATCCACAGAGGTGATGTTCACGAACCGGGTCCTGGCCTCGAAAGAGGCGGAAAGGCGCCGGTCGTCATAGCCGGGTCTGCGGGCGACCGCGAAATGGCATTCAGCCAGGACCACATCCGGGTCTTTCCAGGCGGGTATGTCAAGATAAGCATCCATTCCTGAGAGCAACCATAGTTCGGTATCCTTGCCCATCTCTTCCCTGAGGTGTCTTACCGTGTCTACCGTGTATGAGACGCCGCCGCGGCGGATCTCCAGGTCTGAGACCTCGAACGCAGGATGATTGCCCACGGCAAGCTCGACCATCGCCATCCTGTGGACTCCCGTAACAGGCTCATTCGAGCGCTTGTGGGGCGACCTGCTGCAGGGCATGAAGAGGACTCTGTCGAGGCCGACAGCCTCAGAGAGTTGCTCGGCGCAGAGAAGGTGACCGTTATGGACGGGGTCAAAGCTGCCGCCCAGGATACCGAGACGTCCGGCCTGCTCACTCAGCGGAGATCTCCTCCTCTTCGGGCGCCTTCGGCATGTGCCGGAGCGACACGGAGGCTTCCTCGCTCTCAGGCGTGTCGGGGTAGTCTTCCACCACCCGCTCGAGAGTCTTTCTCACCCCGGCGAAGTCCTTCTGCTTGGCGTAGGTCTGCGCCTTGCCCAGCAGGGCACGCGGCGCCCAGGGCGTATCCCCGAACTCCTCCAGCACCAGGTCGAAGTAAATGTGGGCCGCCCGGTAGCTCTTTATTCTCAGGTACAGTCTGCCGCTCAGGTAGTCCTTCTCGGCAAGCGTCGACCTGCACTCGGCAATCTGCCCGTTAACCTCATCAAGAATGTCGGTGTCGGGATACTCTCGCAGCAGCAGATGAAGCTCATCGAGGGCCTTGACCGTTGCGGTCTGGTCTCTCTCGGCCCGGGGAGCCTCCTCGACATAGCTCAGGGCAATCAGGAACATGGCATTGTCCACCAGGTCGCTCTTTGGATATGAATCGATGAAATCTTCCAGGTCGCGCCTCGCCATCTCGAACTCCCCGAGCCCCATCCTGCACTGCGCCAGGCTGTACCTTGCGGACTCAGCGATTTCCTGGGCAGG
>JAUVJV010000219.1 GCA_030592245.1 Candidatus Eiseniibacteriota bacterium | reverse complement strand
CCAACCCTGCCGTCAGCACGCTAAGCGAATAGAGAAAATACGTGGCGAGGGAATCGGGCTGCTTCAACCTAACGGGGCCGCGCAGCAGCTTGACTGCCAGCGCCGTGGCCACGCTTGCCGGAAAGAGAAACGCCAGGCTCTTGTCCTGGACCGTTCGAACGAACAGGGCCCAGCCGGCCGAGTCCGAAGGGTATACGCTGGAGAGGTAGAACAGGACCTGGAGGAAACACGCCAGATAGGCTGCACCCTCCGACCGGAAGAGCTGCTTCGCCACTGCAAAACAGGCGAAGATGGCGAACGGGAACATGATAAGCGGCAGGTATACCTGGTGGCACGAGATGGGATTGAGGCCCGATGCTTTGCAGATCAGGGCTTCACCCACCCACCATGACCCGTAGTACGCCCTTGCCGGGGCCGGCCAAGCTGGCCCGAGCAGGGCGTCAGTGGAATTGACCGCCTGCCCCCTCACATAGTCCCCTATGTATGCAAGGTAGTACCAGTCATCCGGGTCCCTCGGCCCGATCACGGTGGCCGCGGTCAGGGCGATGGCCGCAGCCAGCAGGAGGATGATGCCGATCTTCCCGGCGGTGAGTCTTCCCGGCTTCGTCCCCGGCCCCGTTCCTGTCCCCGGCCCCATTCCCGGAGAGTCGCCCCGGGGCTGGACCACAACCAGCACCAGGAGACCCGCATACACCACCGCCAGGATAGCCATAAGCAGGCTCAGGTTCGCCTTTAGTCCCGTGCCGATGAATCCTACCAGGACAAGCACCGCCAGTCCCATAAGAGACCATAGGGCCAGCTTCTCAATCAGGTTATGCCCTTCAAGAGCGCGGCCCAGCAGGGTGCTCCCCAGGGCAAGCCCGGGAAAGAGCAGGGCCGCCGGCGCAAAGAGCAGCAAAGCCGAGCCCGGAGGAATCCAGGTGAGTATCCCCAGTGTGCCGGCCAGCGCAAAGCATCCGAGGACCAAAGCTGCCAGCCTGGTGTGCCCTGTCATTGCCCTTCTCACCTCCCGCATCATTCGTTACAGGTTCTCAACATAGTCCAGCCATGTCTCAACTTCATCCCGCGGGTACCGGATCATCCTGTAAACCTGCACCCTGCGCCCTTCCTCGACCCGGGGATTCAACCAGTCCCAAACCTCCTCACCACCGGATGTTACCTCAAATGTGCGCCCGTCATCACCCTCGCAGATCAGGGTATTGCCATTGGGCAGGCGCTGCGATGAGCCCTTGCGCGGGCTGAAAAAGGCCGGGGGAGGTGATGCTGTGTATTCCCACTCGATCGCCCCGCTCAGTGGGTTCACCTCCACGACCTTTGAGTAGCCGCGCACGATCCCATTGTCGAATATGAGTATATTGCCGTTCGCGAGCATGGTGGGATGATGGGGCCACTCCAGGATGCCCTCACCCCAGACCCAGGTGATCTCCTTGCTCATCCTCTCGAGGATGGCAATCTGGTTGACGTTCCGCAGGCAGATCAGCAGGTTTCCTTCAGCGAATCGCGAATCCTCCTTGCTCAGGCGCGTTTCGGGAAGAAGGGTGACGGTGTTAAGATGAAAATAGTCATATACTGTAGCGCGCTTCCCCATCTTGCTTGCTTCCAGTTTCCCTGGAATTCTCTTCGCCGTCTGGGGCGCTGTCCCTTCTACTTCCCCTTCCACTTCCCCATCCACCTCCAGACTGTCCAGGATGATGTCGAGGAAGGACCGTCGATCGAACTTCTGAGTGATTTCATCGAGGCTGTCATGGGTGGACCACCTGCCCAGCATTTTGCCCTCAGGGTCAAGATGCAGGATCGATGCGAACCTCACCTCAACACCCCGGTAGGTTTTCGTCTCGCGTTGAATCACATAAAAGGTGCCATCCCCGTCTTGGACGATGTCATGATGGACTTCAGCGGGCTGCTCCCAGATAAGGTTCGAGTGCTTATCCAGCTTGAAGACATTTACAAACTTGTTCAGCACCATCAGGTCTCCACCCTCAAGAAGCAGGGCATAATCCCAGACGCGGTCGTCGGCCTGCGGATATGACCACCGGTGAACCACGACTCCTCCCATGTCAATGAGGAACGCCTCCGGCGATGTCCTGGAGCAATAGAGGTTGTAGCCGGGCCAGGCGCGGCCGGGGTCATAGAGAATCACGCCCGAAGTATCACCGCCTGCCTCTTCGGTCAGGGAGGTATAAGGTACGGACCGGAGTTTCTCCAGGCGTCTCTCAAGAGAGTCGGTCTTCGACTGCGGCCGCTCTCCCTGGCAGGAGAGCATAAGCAGGACGGCCAGGGCGATCAGCACATGGCCCTTCCACCGGAACTTCTCAAGATCTTGTGGCCCACGGTCCATCATTACGGCCCCCGCGTGACGTCCGGGGCCGGGATGGCGGCCACGAGACTCGTCAACACGGGACAGATGATACCACCGCGCGCGAAGGGGGTCAACTGTACGGAGCCGCAGCGCGAAGCCCCCGCAGGCGGCCGTCTGTCTTGCCGGAGGGCCACGCAGAGCCGCGGCAGGCAATGTCGTGGACCCGTGCGCAAATTGACTCGGCAGGGCCGATGTGCTAACTTAGGGCGAAATGAGAACCATTAGGCATAAATTCGCGAGCCGTGTGCCTCCCGCGCTGCGGGCCCGGCTTCTCCTCATGGCGCTCTCCCTCGTCCTGCTTTCCGGCTGTGGAGAAGAACCCGCCTATAATGTCGTCATCATAACCATCGACACGCTCAGGTCGGATCACCTCGGCTGCTATGGCTATCGCCGGCCCACCAGTCCCAGGATCGACCGGTTTGCAGAAGCAGGCGCTCTCTTTGAGAATATGGTCTGCCAGTCATCCCAGACCCTC
Source organism: Candidatus Eiseniibacteriota bacterium (assembly GCA_030592245.1). Classification (GTDB taxonomy): domain Bacteria; phylum Arandabacterota; class Arandabacteria; order Arandabacterales; family Arandabacteraceae; genus JAUVJV01. The sequence goes on along the minus strand of JAUVJV010000219.1, from coordinate 2,110 downwards.
CCATCCCATGCGTCCATCTTCTTAGGCACCAATCCGAGGACACACCTGGTCATAAGCCACGAGAGCGTGGTTGGCCCGGGGCAGACCACGCTGGCTGAGATACTCAAGAGCAAGGGTTATGTGACCGGCGCCTTCATCAGCAGCCATGCGCTTGATTCCAAGTATGGCCTGGACCAGGGGTTCGATACCTACTGGGAGGTCCACAAGGAAGCGACAATCAGGGAGCGCCGGTTGCTTAAGACCAACGAAGGGGATGCCACCACAAACGGAATGCTGGCCTGGCTTGAGCAGCATGCCAATTCGAGGTTCTTCCTGTGGGTTCACTGGTTCCATCCTCACCGGCCCTACGATCCTCCCCCCCGCTATCTCGCTGCTTTCGCGGGCGGCTATGACGGTACTGCCACCAGCGAAGCTGAGTTCATCATGAAGGTCTGGCGGGAGGAGATCAAACTTGCCCCGGAGGACGTGAAATACCTGTCTGGATGCTATGACGGCGAGGTGGCTTTCTCGGATGCTCAGATCGGCCACCTGCTGGACGCGCTGTCATCGATGGACCTGATAGAGAACACCATCTTCATAGTGACGGCCGATCACGGGGAGCTTCTATATGAACACGAAAACTACTTCGGCCACGACATAGCTCTCTACGATGAGTGTGTCATGATCCCTCTCGTCATTCACGCCCCAGGCCTGGTCCCGGCCACCCGGCGAATCCGTGAGATGGTTCAGAGCCTGGACATTCTGCCCACCGTTCTCGACCTACTCGGCATTAAGTGCCCGTCCCACGCCGAGGGCAAGAGCCTTGTTCCGCTCTTGCGCGGAAGCGAAGAGCCGACTGTCACGGCCGCCTTTTCCGAGACCTATCCCTTCCCTGAGAAGTGCGAACCCAGGCATGCCGTCAGAACCTCAGAGGCCAAGCTCATCTGGAAAGAGGTCCGCCAGGCTCCGCTCATCAAGGAGTACTATGACCTGGGCGCCGACCCGGGTGAGAATGAGAATCTCTTTCCGGATCTTCCCGTGGGAGCCGTGCGACTGGACTCGGTCCTTTCCGGCTGGATCGAGGAGGGAGGCCTCCGGCCGGCGCCTATCCCCACTGCCAGGGAAAGCGGCCGACGCAATATCCTGAAGAGCCTGGGCTACCTCGAATAGAAAATAGGAATAGAAAATAGGGGACAGACACCTATTTCGGGCAATCCGAAATAGGTGTCTGTCCCCTATTTTCTCCCCTTTTATATCTTCAGTTGCTCGCCGTGAAACGCAAACGGTACACGGCGCGTACCGGTACCACTGATCACCTTGGCCTTGCGGTCAATGTCGACTTTGGCGCCCGCCTGGACTGCGATCTCGCGCTCGAAGCGGACCCCAAGCCTGACCGGCAGGGCATTGCCCAGCTCCACGGTGTACCTGCTGGCGTACCAGGTGCTCAGGACACAATAGTGTTTCTTCTTAAGTCCGTCCCACAGGTCGGGGTGCCTGCGCTTGGACTCCCGGAGCAGCCGCCTCAGCTGGTTCCAGAGCCTGAGCCGCGGTTCCCTGAAGGACCGCGTGCGGACTTCACCGATTCGGACATTGACATAACGGGCGCTGTCAAGGCCGCCAGTTATTCTCAGGAAAGGGATCTCCAGGCTGCCTCCCACACCGACCTTCTTGCGCCCGCTTATGACATCAGGCATGTCGGCTTCCACCAGCCTGGTCTTGAAGGAGAGCTTCTCGTCCTTGAGCAGATACCGGATATCATCGAAGGGCCAGAAACCCCCATTATCGCGCTCCACGATAAGTCCGGGCTTGAAACCGGCATCGGCCGCGATCAGGAGCAACAGTCCATGGTCTTCGAGATACTGGTGGAATGTTATGCCCATCCTGGTGCCTCCTTAGCGCATCCCGGCAAAGATGACAATGAACATCATACACTTGTGGAGGTGATTATCAAGAACTAACCCGCGGCCCTAATCGAACATGGTTTTGATCTGGCCCCACGTTCCATCCTCCGTGGGCGGCGCATCGCCGCCGCAGGGATTGTCACCCTGCCGGCCGGCTATCCCGGCACACGATGGAGCCTCCTCAGGGCTGTCGAGCTGCTGGCCGCAGTCGAGCACATAGAGCTCGCTCT
>JAUVJV010000270.1 GCA_030592245.1 Candidatus Eiseniibacteriota bacterium | reverse complement strand
GGGGTTATCCCGGCCCTGTGTTTTGGCCAGAACGTTGGTAAAATCGCTGGAAGGGTCATGGATGCAGAGACGGGAGAGGCTCTCCAGTTTGCGAACATCGTCATCGTCGGAACCCCGATGGGTGGCATGTCGCTGGCTGATGGCCTCTACGCCATCCTGAACGTGGCGCCCGGAACCTATGATGTCCAGGCCTCCTTCATGGGGTACAAGCCCGTGAGGGTCGAAGGCGTGGTCGTCAATCCGGGTCTTACCCAGATAGTGGACTTCAACCTGGAGACGACCGTCGCGGCCGAGCTGGAGCCCATCATAGTCCAGGCAGAGCGACCCATCGTCCAGGTTGATGTCACCTCGACTCGCCACATTCTGTCCAGTGACGACGTGCGGGCGCTTCCGGTGGACAATCCGACCAATATCGTGAACTTCATCTCAGGGTCATCCGTGGACGCGAGGGGAAGCCACATCAGGGGTGGCCGTGAGGATGAGATCGGCTATTATGTGGATAATACCCCTATCCAGGACCCCATTGCGAATAACTCCATGCTCTTTATCTCCACCCAGGCTGTTAATGAGATGGTGATTTTCACGGGTGGTTTCAACGCCGAGTACGGAAACGCCAGCTCGGGTATCGTGAACATCATCACCAATGAAGGGTCGGAGAAGTTCAAGGGCTCTCTGGAGTACAGGTCCTACCTGCCGCTGCATATGTTCTGGAAGAGCGAAGACACGGGTGACTGGCTGGACACTGGCGAGCAACGCGCGCGGGCCTTTTTCAGCGGCCCTATATTCGCGAGCGAGGAAGGCGACCTCAAGTATGTTATCGGTCTCGAGCGAAGCGACTGGGACGATGGCGATCTCCGCATCGAGGCGCTCGACCGGCCGGCGAACCAGAAGCTCTATGATTTCGTGCTCACCTATCGCCGCGGCCGCTCCAAGTTGAAGGCCGTATTGAACTATGAAGACAGTTACCGGGTCAACAGCTACGATTCCTACCGGCTGTATGAGCGTATTAAGGTGCCGGAGACCTGGCGGAGAACCGATATCGAGAACATGCGCTTCGCTCTTAATGGCAGCCATATGATCAATGACCGGTCCTTCCTGGAAGCATCCTTCAGCTGGATGGACAATACCTATGAGCGGGCAATGCCAGGGAGGAAGTGGGATCCCACTCTCAGTTACCAGGACAACCAGGACAAGTACGACTGGGATCTTGACATGCGCCGGGATGATGAGAACTTCATCGTAAGCGGTGATTGCCCCTACTATGACTACCAGGAAAAGAACATAATAGCGTTCCGGACGGCCTATACCCTCCAGAAGGGGAGAAACGAGTTCAAGACCGGCCTGGACTTGAGTTTCTTCGATGTCCTGAACCACGACATCTTCGCATCGTCGGCCAACTTCTACATTTATGAATATGATCTCAATCCCTGGTCGGGCGCCATCTATGCCCAGGACAAGCTCGAATTTGAGGGCATGATCATGAACCTGGGCCTGAGGTTGGACTGGTTTGATCCCAATACGACCACCTTCAGAGATTTCAACCATCCGTACTATGCAAGCGCTCCCGCTGATCTCTGGCACGGGCCGGATGGCCACAATGCACCGATCGAATACGAGCATACGGATACTCTGGGTGTAACATGGGGAGGCCTCAAGGACGCGACCACCAAGTGGAAGTTAAGCCCCCGGCTTGGCGTGTCGCACCCCATCACTGAGAGCAGTTATCTCCATTTCCTCTATGGCCACTTCTTCCAGATGCCGTCATTCAACTACATGTTCGCCAATCACAAGTTCCATACCAGGGGCCGGTGGCTGTCGAGCGGTAACCCCGATCTGGAGGCGGAGAAGACCGTATCCTATGAGATCGGCGTAAACCAGATGGTGGGCTCCAGCGCGGCCATCGATCTGACATTTTTCTACAAGGACATAACCGACATGACCGAGATGGTCACGGTTGGGCCGTCGGTTGATGCCAACCCCCAGGCGGAGGACAACTACTCGTTCTACCAGAACTCGGGTTATGCCAATGTCCGAGGCTTCGAGATCAACCTGAAGCGGCCGTCGGTCGGCAACTTGCGCTACCACGCCGCCTATACCTTCATGGTAGGCAAGGGATTCAGCTCTGATGTTAATGAGGGCTACCTCAGGCGCTTCGACGACGAGGAATTCCCGACCCAGCAGTTCTACCTGGACTGGGACAGAAGACACACCTTCCTGGTCACGAGCGGGTACTCAAAAGCCAAGAACTGGAGCGCCGACGTTTCGGTCAGGTACGCGACCGGCGCTCCCTACACTCACCCGCTGGCGCTCGGCAAGAAGCCCAACCGCAACTTCGCGCGCTTCCCGTCGATCAATAGCGTGGACTTCGAGGTTCACAAGTGGTTCGGCCTCGTGGGAGTCGACTGGGACCTCTTCATGCGTATGACCAATGTTTTCAACCGGCAGAACCTTACTAACTGGGATGATGTGGATCAGGACCTGAGGAACTGGCTGCTCCAGAACCCGGGTGATTTCCTGGGTCCGTTCACTGATTACACGATTTACGGCCCGGCGCAGAACGTCGTCTGGGGCCTCAGGGTGAACTTCTAAGGCAAGGGGGCTTCTGATTATGAAGAGATGGGTTTGCTTTGCGCTCGCAGTGTGTCTCATAGCGACACTGGCCGGGATTTCCGAGGCCAGGGTAAAGGCCAGGCCGATAGAGATGCAATCGAGTCCAGCACAAGTTGGCGATGAATACTTCAATGACCTGGGCCAGCCTGGGGCCATGTGGTTCCCCAGCATATCAAACAAGGGGTACATAGGCTACTATGACATCTCGGCCTACTATCCCGGAGGCGGCGACCAGTCCACGGTGTGGCAGGCCGGCATGTGGGCCGGAGGCTATGTCTGGAACGCGGACGATGAGGAGTACTATGAGTTCCCCTGGCTCTACCAGGGCCAGGATGGCGGTCACAGCGATCCGGCCAACTATGATGATCTCGACCTTCAGGCCGTAATAGAGGACGAGTACGACTTCGATTATCCCTATCCTTACAGGCGCGTTACGATGAAGGTCAACACGGCCACCAAGCCTCTGGAGATCGCCGACCGGGGCGTCATAGACGGTGACCTGGGCATGACCGTGACCTATGAGTGGCACTCCTGGGGCGTACGGGAATATGACAACTGGGTCTTCCTGCATTGCATCATCGAGTTTTCCAAACCCATCCAGGAATTCTGGTGGGGCTTCTCGAGCGACTGTGACATCGGTGACGTGGGCCTTGCCGATTACTACTTCGATGACTATGCCGGCTGGGACGAAGCCCAGAAGTACTGCTATATGCGTGACTGGGACTATGACCCGGTTCCCTTCCAGCCTCCGGCCGCCAGCGTTGAGGATAGTCTCTTCCAGACCCCTAATGTCATCGGCCAGATCCTCTTGGCTGCCCCTCCGGTGGGCGGCCCCATCACAGCCGCTCCCAGTGCCGACCAGAGATGGATTACCAAGAATTACTGGGACTGGAACAATGATTATTCCACCAGGCAAGATGCTTATTACCGCCTCAATGGAGATTGGACCAACCAGTTCGATTCACAGACCGATTTCGACTATAGAATCCTGAATGCCGTCGGCCCTTATGATGTCCAGGCCGGTGATGAGGCCCACTTCTGGTTCGCCTATGTAATCGGCGAAGGCTACAAGGATGAGGACCACGCCACTTTCAATCTGGGCACCGTCGACGATCACGTCTCGGACGCCTATGACTTCTACAGCGGGGGCATGACAATCCCCGCGTCGGCCTATGCTCCGCAGGCACCCGATGTCGGCGAGTTCGAGGAAGGTGATGTTCAGGGTGACCAGCTCGCGGTTGACTGGTCCGGTTACACCAATCTTCCTTCGCCCGGCCCTGCTGCGGATGGATTCAAGGTTTACAAGAGCACGGTGAGCAAGCTTGGGCCGTGGGAGCACGTCATGACCATGGGTTCCGCTGTTACCAGCACCACGGTGGAGCTGATACCCGGTTTCTATACCTATGTCTGGGTTGAGGCCTACAATGTGGATGCCGAGACGAGCAGCAATCCCTATGCTCTGACCAGCCGTATCTATGCGCCCGATTCGAGAGGCATCATCCGGGCCAATGAGAACACCATCGTGGGCGTGATCGGAGCAACAGCAGCGGCGGCGGACCTTGATAAGGTCACCGTGGCGCCCAACCCTTATGTCGGCAGCAATGAGGCGGAGCTGACGGAGTATGAGACCCTTCTCGGGTTCCATCACCTGCCCGCCAAGTGCAATATATATATCTATACCCTT
>JAUVJV010000008.1 GCA_030592245.1 Candidatus Eiseniibacteriota bacterium | reverse complement strand
GTCGTGTTCTGTGGCGATCAGCTGGCTTACGGCATGACTCCCTCTGGCGGCAATGAGGACTCACTCGGTGGCGAGTTCCTGGCCGGTATCCTCGGTACAGACTATCTGCAGGAGATGGCGGGGCCTTTCGATAAGCCGTATGTGTACGCCGCGGCGGTTGAGACGCTGTCGGTGTTCGGGACCCCCACGGTGATAGACCTCGACTCCATCGCGATTTACAGGGAGTGCCCGACCCTCAGGGACATGTCCTACATCCAGGTGATTGACCCACCGCCTGCAGGGTATACAGCTCAGCAGCTTGTGTATCTTACCAACGCGTCGATCGGGTCCGCCGATGAGGTGATCTATGTTGAATATCTCGGGGTGGGACAATGTGTATTCGTCAACTTCGATCTGAGTGCGAGTGTCACCCATGAACGCAGCTACTGCAGCGGTATCGCCGCTGCGCCGATGCCGGGATTTGTCTCTGGAATCTATGATGGGCGAGTGGATTTGGTGAGGACGATTCTTGAGGATATCTTCGGTCTTCCATCAAGTGGGGGTGGCCCGGCTGATGTGGTGGATCCTCCTCCTGATCACAGGTGGGCTCTTCATCAGAACGTACCCAATCCATGCGTGGGGGCAACCGAGATCCGGTATGAGCTTGCCCGGCCTGCGCAAGTGAGTATCAAGGTCTATAACCCCCAGGGCCAGATGGTGAAGGTACTGGAGAGTAAAGCAAAGCCACCTGGTTCATATGCTGTGCGCTGGGGTGGACGAAACACCTCTGGAGAGCGAGTAAGCAGCGGGGTGTATTTCTATAAGATAGAAGCCGGGCCCTTCACGGCTACCCGCAAGATGCTGGTGTTGAGATAAAAAGGGGACAGCGCCCTTTTCATGCGAAAAGGGCGCTGTCCCCATTTCTCCTCTCTTCATGCGAAAAGGGCGCTGTCCCCTATTTAAAGCAGAGGCCTTTTACTTCTTCCAGCTCGTGGACTCTTACGGTTCCGATCTCGGCGGTAAGCTCCATTCCGATCCTGGGGTCATCCACGTACAGCCGGCCCAGGGCTCGGCAGCCGTCCTCGAACTCCACGATACCCAGGGTGATGTGCCGGTCTTCATAAGCTAAGGACAGGGCATGCACCCTGGTGAAGGTGAGGAGCTTCGCCTTGCCGCTCAGGGGAGCCTCGTCGAACGAGGTGCCTTTGCAGGCTGGGCAATGGGAGTGCCTGACGTGGGTTCGCTTACCGCAGTCTTTACATGTATAGGCAGAAATCTCAGTCACGGTATCAGTTCTCCCTTTCGAGCACGAAGCAGAGGACATTGTTACCGAATCCTCCGAAGTTACAAGTAAACCCGGTACGCGCGTTCTTGACCTGACGTTCCCCGGCATCGCCCCTCAGCTGCCATGCGATTTCCACGAGCTGGGCAACACCGGTGGCTCCCACCGGATGCCCACGGGCTTTAAGTCCGCCCGACGGGTTTATGGGGAGCTTTCCTCCGAGCGAGGTCTCACCCTTCTCAAGCGCGATGTGGCCTGTTCCTCTTTCGAAGAAGCCTACCTGCTCACTCTCGGCTATCTCAAGAATCGTAAATGCATCGTGAAGCTCGGCAACATCGACATCGGAAGGCTTGATCCCGGCTTCCTCAAACGCCTTCTTTGCCGCAAGCTGAACCGCCTTGAGTTCGATCGGGTCCTCACGCTCATGCACGGCATGGGTATCGGTGGCCTGGCCTATGCCGGAGATCTTAACGAGCGGCTTGCCGGTTTTCTCGGCCATCTCTTTGGAGCAAAGCACCAGGCCAGCACCGCCATCGCTCACAGGGCAGCAGTCAAACATCCTCAAGGGTTCTGCGACCCACGGATTATTCACTACGGCCTCGGGCCGGTTGAGGATTCCGTCCAGGGATACGGCCTGCTGAATGTGAGCATAGGGATTCTTGGTTCCGTTTTCATGGTTCTTAAGCGCCACCCGGGCGAGGTGTTCGGGGGTGATCCCGTACTTTTCCATGTAGAGTCTGGCAAACATGCCGGCAAGGGCCGGCAGGGTCACGCCATAGATGTACTCGGCCTGGGGATGGGAGAGAGTCGCCACGAAGTCGGTGGCCTCCCAGCCGGTCACGGCCCGCATCTTCTCCCCGCCGACCACAAGGGCCACATCGACTGCGCCCGAGCCGACGGCATAGGCGCCGATCTTGGCCGCCGATCCGCCTGAGGCGGGGCCGTTCTCCACAAGCTCAGCCGGAGTCGGATAAAGACAGAGCCGGTCCACCAGGGCAGACCCCAGTCCCGACATGTGGTTCAAGATCCCCGCACCCATATTGGCGACGAAGACGCTCTCAATCTCCGAGAAGATCCCCGCATCCTCGGTCGCGGCCAGGGCGGCCTCTTCGAGGATGTCGAGCAGGTCGCCTGCGGCTCTCCCGAAGCCTGTCATCCCGCATCCTGCTATATAAACGTCTCTCAGCATTGGTCTCCTACTTGAGTTTTCCTGCAACCTGCTGGATCAGGGCATCCTCCTCCAGCACAGTGATAGTAGCTGACTTCTCGAGTAACTCATCCGAGACGGGCCGCTCGCCCACCACCAGTCTATCCTTTGCGGCGAAGTAAAGGTCCCGGGTCAGTGACCACGACATCACGCCGCCAAGCTCATGGTGGACCTGCGGTCTCTTCTCCAGGCCGTACTCGATCATCCACCGTCTGAAGCCTATGGGGCTTTCGGCGACTATGTAGACTTCCTGCTGCCCAAGGTACTCCACGTGGTACTCCATCTTGGATGCGAACAGGTGTGCCCCGATCCTGAGCCCGCGCCTCATGGCGATGGTATGGTAGCTCACTCCGACCTTCTTGCTTAAGGACCGGCCGTTCACGAGCCCCACGAGCAGGCCGTCTATGAGGCCGACAAGGCAATACTCGTCGCGTACCCTGTAGCGCAGCCAGCCTAAGAGCTCGGCATAGGCCCGTGCGGCGACGATATCGTAGAAGTCCCGCTCGACATGGGTGAGGGCCGCTGCTGCCTTAAGCATGACCGGTACCTCTTCGCGTTTAGCCTGGCGTACCACCATGGTTTCACCACTGGCGAGCATTATCGACTTGGCAGGATATGGTGGAAACTCCCACACCTGCGGTCTAAGGACTTCCTCGAGCTGGGCCATCTTTCTCACTCCTTAAAAGCGCGATTGGCTGCGGCGACCGGGTCAAAATCCCTTGAATTTGCGAAGGATTAAGTCTAATCTATTCATTGCGATTCTGCAACCGGAACCTCAGGCTATGCGGGCGGTGAAAAGGTGCTTCCTGAGATATGTTATCATAGCGTTACTTCGGTGGATGATGCATTGGCTCTCTTGAAGAGACACGGGCGGGACGCGGGCATCCTGGCCGGCGGCACCGATCTTCTTATCGGTATGCAAGATGGGACCGCATGTGTCCGGCACCTTATCGATATCAAGCCTATCCCGGGACTGGGTGAGTTGTCGGTTTCGGATTCCGGCGATCTAGCGATAGGCGCCTGCGCCACCATCAACCGCCTGCTTGAAGAGGGAGTTCCTCCCGGGATGGAGGCTCTCGCACAGGCGGCCGATGTGCTTGCCACCTACCAGATCCGCAACCGTGCAACTGTGGGAGGCAATGTCTGTAACGCTTCTCCCGCGTGCGACCTGGGACCGCCGCTCCTCGTGCTGGACGCCGAGGTCCGCGCCGTCTCCCCCAATGGTGAGCGAACGATTCCCTTGAAGGACTTCTTCACCGGGGTCAAGTGCACTTGCTGCGGGCCGGATGAGATCGTGACCCATATCATGATCCCGGCCTCTCCGGGCCCGAGGGTCTCATCCTTCCGCAAGCGGCAGAGACTCAAGGGCCATGATCTGGCGATGGTCAACGCTGCGGCCGCCTATAGCAGGGAAGCGGGACTCAAGGTCGCGCTCGGTGCGGTGGCTGAGACTCCCATTCTGATTGGCGGCCTGGATGGGGCAGGTCTCGATGACCGCGCAAAGGTGCTTGATACGGTGGCGAATTCCATATCACCCATAGATGATGTTCGAGGTTCGAGGACCTACCGGCTCAAGATGGCCGAGTTCCTGGTGGGAGAGGTGTTGGATGAACTCGTGGCCAAGTTCAAAGAGGGGCAAGCATGATGCACCTGGTAAACCTCACGGTGAACTCCGAGCAGGTCCGGATAGAAGTTGATGATAGGTGGACGCTTCTTTATCTCCTCAGGGAGGTGCTTGCGCTTACGGGTACCAAGCAGGGATGTGGGAAGGGTGAATGCGGAGCCTGCACTGTCCTCCTGGACGGCCGGCCGGTCGACTCGTGCCTGGTGCTTGCGCGCGAAGTGGATGGCTGTGACATCCGGACCATCGAGGGGGAGGCTGCCGGTGGCGAGCTTAGCGCGCTCCAGCAAGCCTTCATCGACGAGGGCGCCATCCAGTGCGGCTTCTGCACCCCGGGGATGATAATGTCGGCCCGGGCACTGCTCATGCGAAACCCGCATCCCACCCAGGAGGAAGTAGAGGAAGCTATCTGCGGCAATCTATGCCGGTGCACCGGATACATACCCATCGTGGCGGCGATCTTAAGCGCCGCCCGCAAGGAGAGCTCTTAAGGAGAAGGCGTGACGGAGAATCTTATTGGCGGGTCGTTTCCACGCATTGACGGTGTGGAGAAGGTGACGGGAAGTGCCACCTATGCCGCCGACATGAAGCTGCCGGGCATGCTCTATGCCAGGCTGCTTACAAGTCCCCATGCCCATGCGACCATCCGCGACATCAATACCGAGAAGGCGAAAGCGCTCTATGGAGTAAAGGCCGTGCTCACGGGCGCGGACCTTCCTTACCGGGTCGGGCTCTACATGGTGGATAAGCCGGTCCTGGCCGATGGCAAGGCCCGCTACTTCGGAGAGCCGGTGGCCGCCGTCGCCGCCATAAGCGAGGAGATCGCAGAGGAAGCGGTCAAGCTCATCGAGGTCGACTATGAACCCTTGGAGCCGGTTCTCGATGCGAAGAAGGCGCTTGAGGCGGACGCGCCGCTGGTGCATCCGGACCTGGATTCATATGAGTGTATCCGGGGTGTCTTCTGCCCGAAGGGCGGGACCAATATCGCCAACCACTTCCGCTTGAAGAAGGGTGATGCCGAAGAGGCTTTCACCCGCTGCGACAAGATAATAGAAAACGAGTTCTATGTTCCCCAGGTACAGCATGTGCCGATGGAGACTCATGCCTCGATCGCCCACTGGAAGCCCAAGGGCAATATCGAGATCTGGACCTCCGCCCAATCACCTTTCGCGGTGAGACACTTGCTCAGCGTTGCTCTCGGGATGTCCCAATCCATGATAAGGGTGGTTGTGCCTTACCTGGGTGGGGCCTTCGGCGGAAAGGCCGGAATCCATCTGGAGCCCCTGGTCGCTCTCCTTTCGAAAGCCGCGGGATACCGGCCAGTAAGGATCGTGGCGACGCGCGAGCAGGAATTCATGACTCTGCCGTGCCGGCAGGGACTTCACGCCAGAGTGAAGACGGGCGTTAACGCTGAGGGACGCATCCTCAGCCAGGAGATCGAGTATATATGGGACGCGGGCGCCTATGCCGACTATGGCGTGAACATCGGGCGCGCCTCGGGATACTCCGGGGCCGGGCCGTATGAGATAGATAATGTCAAGATGGACTCCCTCACGGTCTATACGACCAAGCCCTTCGGTACGGCCTATCGCGGCTTCGGCCATGTCGAGCTCTTCTGGGCCATCGAGTCCCAGATGGACATAGTCGCCCAGGAGCTCAAGATGGATCCGGTCGAGTTCAGGATGAAGAACCTGCTCAAGCCCGGGGCCACCACCATCACGGGGGAGGAGATCACCAAGTACACGGGCAGCGTCAGGAAGTGCCTGGAGGAAGTGGCGAAAGAGATAAAGTGGGGAGAAACCTGTGGAGATGGCGGTGGAGAAACCTGTGGAGATGGGGGTGCGCGGGGTAGAGGCGAGAGCGCCCCGGCCGATGCTCCCACCAATGCTCCCACCAATGGCAGGCACGGGTCCAGGTCTAAAGGCAAGGTCCGCGCCAAGGGCATTGCGGTACTTCACAAGGCTCCGGCAATGCCGCCCAATACGGCATCAAGCGCCATAATGAAGTTCAACGAGGATGCCACGGTCGATCTCCTGGTGAGCGGCATCGACTACGGGCAGGGCACAGCGACAAGCTTAAGCCAGATAGCAGCCCATGAGCTTAAGCTGCCGTTTGAAAGGATTCACTTCATCTGGAACAAGGACACGGATTTCTCACCCTATGACTGGCAGACCGTGGCCAGCCGGTTCACAGTGATGGGTGGGCTCTCCATTATTAAAGCGGCCGAGGACGCGACCAGGCAGATAAAAGATGTTGCCGCTGAAGCTCTCAATGTGAAACCCGACGCTCTCGAGGTCAAGGACGGCGTCGTGTTCGTCAAGGAAGATCCCTCGCTCGCCCTCGATTACACCGATGTGGTGATGGGATATAAGTTCGATAATGGAAACTCGATCGGCGGACCGGTCATTGGAAGAGGCAATTACATTGCCGAGGGGCTTACCAACCTGGATCCAGAGACCGGTCAGGGGCTTCCCGCCTTAAACTGGACTTACGGCGCCCATGCGGTCGAAATCGAAGTGGATACCCGGACCGGTGACATCGAGATCCTGAAACTCGCCTCGGCGTTCGATGTCGGCAAAGTCATCAATGAAGGTCTCTGCAGGGGACAGGTCATAGGTGGGTGTGTTCAGGGTGTCGGGTCAGCCATTCACGAGCAGTACATCTATGATAAGGCCGGCCGGCTGCTTAACGCGTCGCTAACCGATTATAAGATCCCGACCGTGAAGGATATCCCACACGAGATCACGCCTATCTTCGTTGAGACCCCGCACGATAAGGGTCCGTTCGGTGCGAGAGGCGTCGCGGAGCACCCCATGATCTCGGTGCCGCCCGTGATAGCCAATGCCATCTTCAATGGTACCGGTGTGAGAATCAAGGAACTGCCACTTAGTCCCGAGCGGGTTTTCCTGGCGCTCAATCCTGGACGGTCAAAGACATGACAATCGATGCCCAGATGGCGAGCTCGAGCGTGCTCTCACGCCTCGGCCGGAAGTCCAGGTCGGGAAAGGTCCATTCAAGTTTCACCCGCACCGTGAACATCCTCTGCCAGGACATGACCTGGATCTGTTTGCATCCTCCCGGAGTCCCCATGCATCCTTTCTGCATTCGCGTCAAGGCGGAACCCGAGAGGGGGGAGTGCTTTCTTAAGGTCTTAGGGTCCGAGCCTGCGACCGTGAGCCGCAATGCGATCGACCTGGGCGGAAGGCTAACCATCTCGCTTGAGCAGGCGCGGGAATGGAACTGTGATCTCGATCCCTCTGCGAGCGGCGAGACATCGCTGCAGGCATTGGATACTTTAGATACTATTCTCAACGAAACCCTGATCGACTCGGTCTTCTTGAGAGCCGTCGCCGGTAACGGCCCGGCTGCCACTGCCAACAGTGCGATGGTCGGTGGAACCGACCCGGTTGGCGAGGGCGAGGTGGCCGGTAGCACGGAGAAGTCCGGCGACGCCGTGGTGGGAGGTCTTCAGGCGGCGCTTGCCGCGAGAATCGGCTGCGCGGTGGATCTCATGGAAACCGCATGGAGGCTGCGATATATCGAGCCGGTGCTCCGGGGAGTCAAGCAGCTGGTGGGCCTGGGCATCGGACTCACGCCATCGGGTGACGACTTCCTCATAGGCTTCATCGGCGCGGCTTACTTCTTCGCGCACGGCGATGACTTCCGCAAGTCGGTTTTCGAGGGCATGCGTCCTCTCGTCCACCGGACCAACCTGCCTTCATTCTTCATGCTCAAGGCCGCCCTCAGGGGTTGCTACCCCGGGCCCCTGTCTGATTTTCTGCATGCCATCGAGACGGGTTCATCCGGCGGGGTTCGATCGGCGGCAAAACATCTCACGGGGCTGGGCGCGACCTCGGGCCAGGACATGCTGGCCGGGGTGCTTTCCTGGCTTCATGTCTCATCAACTTGCGGAGCGGCCGATGCGGCACATTACGCTTAAAGCATCCACCTATCGCGACTCCGTAGCTCTCATGCGCATTTCCAAGAAGGCGAGTGGGCTCGAAGGTGTGAGCTATGTGATGGTCGCGATGGCGACCGACACCAATCTCGATCTCCTGAAGGAAGCCGGCTTCGAGCCCGCCGAATTCGCAGGCGCCAAGGCGAATGATCTTCTGATCGCGCTTGAGCTTGAGAGCGACTCGGTGCTGGATGAAGCGATCGATCTTATTGAGAAGGAGATCCAGGGAGGCCCGGCTCCATCTGGAGCCGAGTCCCAGGAAGTGGCAATGGGTCTCGATGCCACCTTGAAGTCCCGTAAGGACATCAACCTGGTTCTGATCTCATTACCCGGCAGATACGCGGCCTATGAGGCCAGGAAAGCTCTCGAAGCCGGGAGGCATGTAATGATCTTCAGCGACAATGTCACCGTCGAGGATGAGAGGCAACTTAAGCTATTCGCCGAGAAGCGGGGATTGCTCGTGATGGGCCCGGACTGCGGCACCGCCATCATCAATGGAATCGGGCTCGGCTTCGCGAACGAGGTCCCGCGGGGTGATATCGGAATGGTCGCGGCCTCGGGGACCGGGGCCCAGGAGGTATCTTCAATCCTGGCCAGGTGCTACGGGATGGGAATATCGCAGATGATCGGTACGGGTGGCAGGGACGTCTCACGGGAAGTGGGTGGGGTGATGGTAAAGATGGGGCTCAGGGCGCTGATCGACGATGCCGCCACCCGGGCCATCGTGGTGGTATCCAAGCATCCCGACCGGGAGATAGCCGACGAGATCATCGAGGTGGCGAGAAAGGGCAAGAAGCCCTGCATCATCCACTTCACGGGACAGACGGACATCCGGAGCGATGCCAACCTCACATTCACCCGGACCCTCGCCGGGACAGCGTTCGAGGCCGCGCGTGGAGCCGGGAAGCAGGTGGAGGGTTTCACCGGCTTCGACGAGGATGCTATGGGCGCGGTCCTCGCGGCTGGCCGGAAGATGCGGCCGGGCAGGAAGTATGTTCGCGGTCTCTTCAGCGGGGGAACCCTGGCCCAGGAAGCGGTCTTTCTGCTTTCGGATGGGATTAAAGACATTCACACCAACTTAAAGATCGGGGACTTCCCCGGGCTGGATGACCCGGGGGAGAGCGTGGGTCACACCATCGTTGACCTCGGTGATGATACTTTCACCCGGGGACGGGCGCATCCCATGATCGACCAGGCATACAGGTTGTTACGCCTGCAACGCGAGCTGGATGATCCTGAGACCGCTATCATCCTGCTTGACGTGGTCTTAGGGCACGGATGCCATGAGGCGCCGGGTGCAGAGATTGCCGAGGCGCTTATGACTGCACTGAGTGGGGGGGAGGAGCCCGGGAAGGTCAAGGAGCCGGGTGATCGCCCGCTCGTCATGGCAAGCATCTGTGGTACGCATGGCGATCCCCAGAATTATGCAAACGAGAGGCGTGCCCTCGAGGCGGCCGGAGTATATGTAGCGGAGCACAATGAGGGGCTCTGCAAGCTGGCACTCGCGGCGCTTAAGGGTAGGCGGGATGGATAGCGGGATGGATAGTAAGATGGGTAGCGGGATGGATGAACTAAAGGACCTCTTCTCGAGCGGGCTGGTTGTAGCCAATCTGGGCAGTGATGTCTTCTCCGACGCCATTCGCATGCAAGATGGCACATCCTTCCAGGTCAAATGGGAGATCCCCTGCCGGGGTGACGAGAAGTTGTTCTCGGCGCTCGAGCTCTTGAGGAGCCGGGAGATCGACAGGAGCATCGAGCAGGCCAACTCCAGGGCTGTTGAGATCCTGAATGAATCCCACCCTTATATCGTGGGAGTGGGAAAGGCCATCGATGACATACCCGGCATGGCCGACAATTTGATTCTTCACGCCGGACCTCCTGTGACCTGGGATGCAATGTGCGGCCCCATGAAGGGCGCAGTGATGGGAGCGCTGATCTATGAGGGCTTTGCCAGGAGCGAGAAGGAGGCCGCAGAGCTCGCCGCATCGGGCAGGATCTGTTTCGAGCCCTGTCACCATCACGGCACCGTGGGTCCGATGGCCGGAGTGGTATCTCCATCCATGCCTGTCTGGATCATAGAGAACAAGACCCATGGCAGGAAGGCTTACTGCACGCTCAATGAGGGTTTGGGGAAGGTGCTCCGGTACGGGGCCTTCAGTGAAGAGGTTGTGACGAGGCTTAAGTGGATGGAAGCGACCCTGGCGCCGCTGCTCCGGGAGGCAATCGAGATTGGCGGCGAGATCGATCTTCGCACCTTGATAGCCCAGGCCTTACAGATGGGCGATGAAGGCCATAACCGCAACCGGGCAGGGACATCGCTCCTGATCAGGGAACTTGCGCCGGCGATTGTTCGCTCCGGAGCCAGCGATGCCGACAAGGCCGAGGTGCTCTCCTTCATGCACAGCAATGATCACTTCTTCTTAAACCTCACCATGCCGGCGGGCAAGAGCTGCCTGGACGCCATCGCGGGGATCGAAGGCTGCACCGTGCTTACGGCAATGGCCAGGAATGGTACCGAGTTCGGAATCCGCGTGAGCATGCTGGGGGAGAAATGGTTCACGGCCCCGGCGCCCAGAGTCGACGGGCTTTACCTGGGGGGGTTCACCGAGGAAGACGCCAACCCGGATATCGGCGACAGTACCATCTGTGAGACATACGGTATCGGGGGGTTCGCGATGGCGGCGGCGCCCGCGATCGTGGAGTTCGTGGGAGGCTCGCCCGCAGACGCGCTTCGCTTTACGCTCAACATGTACGAGATCAGCGCGGGAGAGAGCTCGAGCTTCAGGATTCCCGCGCTGGGCTTCCGGGGCACCCCCACCGGCATAGACGTGGTGAAGGTGGTCGAGAAGGGTATCGTCCCTGCGGTAAACACCGGAATCGCTCACAAGGACCCGGGCATCGGCCAGGTGGGCGCCGGACTGGTCGAGCCACCCATGTCAGTTTTCGAGGATGCCTTCGAAGCCGTGTATGAACATTTCAAAACCAGGATGAAGGAGGAACCATGAAGCCGGTAGATTTCAGAATGATCGATCTTACTCAACCCTTGAGCGTGATGACGCCGCCCTGGCCCACATATGAGCCGCTCCAGCTCAAGTTCTTCAAGCGGCTGGCTCCGAATGGCGCCAATGGCCAGATCATAACCACGAGCAATCATGTGGGCACCCACCTGGATGGTCCGGTTCATTTCTGCACCCATGGCGGTGACATCGCGAGCCTTCCCTTGAATGACTATCTCTGCGGTCCGGGGGTGGTCGTCGACTTGAGCGATATTGCGGAGGACTATGGCCTCTATAGCTCCAGGGACGTGGAGGACCGGGTCGAGGTCAAGGAAGGCGATATCCTTATCATTAACACCGGCTATCACAAATATGCCTGGGACCAGCCCGGGGCAGACGAGCTCAGGTACATGATCCGGCATCCCGGACCCCAGATGGAGTTCGCAACCTGGGCCAAGCAGAAGAAGCTCAAGTGGATCGGTGTGGACTGCGGGTCGGCCGATCATCCCATGAATACCAAGATCAGGGACTGGATGCCGAAAGATGCCGGGAAGGCCGACGCGTTCTTAAAGCAGAAATACGGCAAGGGCCTGGACGAGCTCTTCCCGCCGGACCATTACCAGCTCATGCACATAGCCCTGTTCCACATTCCGATAGTGCATGCGGAGAACCTGGGCGGGGACATAGATCTCCTGCTCAACCAGCGTGTCACCATAGGCTGCTACCCCTGGAGGTTCGTAAACGGCGAATCCTGCATAAGCAGGATCGTGGCCTTCGTGACTCCGGATGAGCATGAGGAGCTGATGAAGAAGAAAGAGGGAATGAAGCTCACCGGATTCGGTGACTGCGTTCCTGCCTGATATGGGACTGGCTCATAGTTTTGCGTGCCCGTTCCTCAACGCTTCGGGATAATCTCTATCTCGTAGAGGTAGGGCCAGAGCTTGCCGGTGACGAAGAGGCGCTTGCCTTCCGCGTCATAGGCGATGCCGTTCAGGATATCGGCGCCGCGCCTCTCGCCGGGTTCGAGAAGCCCGGTCAGGTCGATCCAGGTCGTGACCTCTCCGGTCTCGGGGGAAATCCGAGCGATCAGGTCGGTCTGCCACACATTGGCGAAGATCTCACCGTCGATGTATTCAAGCTCGTTGAGACCTATGATGGGCCTGTTACCATCCCTGACTATCACCTGCCCGGTCCTCTGGAACGAGTCAGGATCGAGGAAGTGAAGCATCGACGTGCCATCACTCATGATGAGGCGCTCGCCATCGGAGGTTATTCCCCAGCCGCCGGTGGTATATGCAAACTCCCGAAGGAGAATGAAAGTGGCGGCATCATAGACGAAGCCGGTCCGGGCGGACAACGTGAGCTGCACGATCCTGTCGCCCCATACCGTTATCCCCTCCCCGAAGTAGACATCGGAAAGATCAAGAATCCTTACCACTTCTCCGGTTTCGAGATCGACCTCCCGAAGCGACGAGTGTCCTTTAAGACCCGTGCCCTCATAGAGAATTCCGTCTGCGAATGCCAGGCCCTGGGTGAAAGCGCCCGGGTCGTGAGGGTAGGTATTCACGACCCGGTAGGTAGAGGTCCGGGTCGTAGTGGTTCCTATGCCACGCCGCTCGGGACGCTGCCAGAAGTAGATGAGAACAACGGCGACAATGACAATGGCGGCGATGATCGCAGTTCTGCGTGATGGCCCTATGAGTGCTGCCTCCAGCTTAGTGTTTCGTCCATTCTATTTTATTCGGGGACCTCAGGCAAGATGCACGTGCTGCGGATCTAAGATTGGGTGGTCCAGGCGAAGGCGCGCACGCCTATCAAGAAGCACACGACTCCCACGGCCCAGAGGATCCCGCAGGGCAGCATCATCTCTCCCAGGGTGAACTGGCGCCAGACGGCGCCCTCCATCGATAAGATCGCCCACTTGACCGGGCTGAAATGACTTACGGTGAGCATCCAGGAAGGTAGGGCGAAGAGTGGGATCATGCCGCCCCCTATCATCGACATCACAAGCAGAATGCCCCAGCCGATGCCTCCCGCGGACTGTTCGGTCTTACCCAGCACCGAGAGTAGCATCATGATCCCGACAAAGGCGATCGATGCCGATACGATGGCGAGCGCCAGCAGGGGCACTGAGCCGGGCCGGAGCCCGAAGACAACTCTTGCGAGTGAGAAGAGCACCACGGATATCACCACCGTGGTGGCAAAGCAGGCAAGGGCCTTTCCCGCGAGGATCTGGGTGCGGCTTATGGGCGCGGTCTGGAGTCTTACCAGGGTGCCATGAGTTCGCTCGACCACTATGGAAATCCCGAAAGCCGCGGCGGCTGCCAGTATCCCCCAGATCGCTCCCTGGGGGAAGGATATGGCATAAGCGCTGGTCGGCCCTCTCCTCGCTACGGTGATATCCACCTTCTCCACGACCAGGGGTTGAAGACCGCCCCCGGGACCGCCGCCTGTACCGGCGGTGTCGGTCTGGGTCATCTGAGAATCATCCCCGAGGAAACGATCCAGGTCGGTGAAGAACTCCTCGAGATTGGCCCGCGCGTCGGGTGGCACGCCGGTGGACGAGCGCAGCGATTCCCTGGCATCGTCTATGTTATTGCGCTGGGTCATGGGGTCAGAGAAGAGCTTCTGGAACCTCTCGGCACCGTACTTCATGAGAATACCCTGGAGCATGGCCGCGGTGGCTCGCCTGGATGGGTCCGCGCCCAATTCAACGGTGGGCGGTTCGCCCCAGAACATCCTCTTGGAGGCCTCCCCGAAACCGGGCTTCAGGGCAATGTATGCTGAGACCTTGCCCCGGCGCACCTGGTCGACGGCCTCTTCGCGAGTGGCCGGGAGAACCTCCAGCTCGGCTCCGTCATCGAGCCTGCCGATGAAAGCCCTCGACTCCTCGCTCATGTCTTCATCCACGACGAGGATCGGTATGGAGCTG
Organism: Candidatus Eiseniibacteriota bacterium; assembly: GCA_030592245.1. Classification (GTDB taxonomy): domain Bacteria; phylum Arandabacterota; class Arandabacteria; order Arandabacterales; family Arandabacteraceae; genus JAUVJV01. The sequence continues at coordinate 1,156 of JAUVJV010000008.1, read as the reverse complement.
CTCTGGCCGCCCCCGCTGCCTCCGAAGATCGAGCCGAAGAACACCGCCATCAGGAGGGGAAAGAAGATGACAAAGAAGAAACCCGTCTTATCACGCACCAGCAGCTTCGAGTCTTTCACTGCAAGGGCGATAATCTCTCTCATCTAATTGTCCCTCAGGTGCCTGCCGGTAAGGTTAAGGAAGACGCCTTCCAGGTCGGGGCTTTCCACGCTGAAACGGAGGAGCTTGCCGCCCTCCTGGAGTCTTACCAGCTCGGCCACGGGATCATCGGTCTCTACCCTGACCTCCTCGCCCCCGGCGCGCTCCGCGGAGACGATGCTCAGGCCACCGTGGGCCGCGATCAAACCCTTCACGGTGTCGAGCGCGAGCAACTTGCCCTGGTCCATTATGCCAACCCGGTCACACAGGCGCTGGGCCTCTTCCATGTAGTGGGTGGTATATACGATCGTCCGGCCTTCCTGGCGCATGGTCTCTATCTTCTCAAAGATCGAATTCCTTGACTGGGCGTCCACCCCTACGGTCGGTTCATCGAGAAGAAGGAGCTCGGGTTCGTGTACGAGCGCGACGGCCAGGTTGAGCCTCCGCTTCATGCCTCCGGAGTAAGTGCTGATCCGGTCGCGGCGGCGCTCCCAGAGATTAACGAAGTCGAGCGTCCACCGGACGCGCTCTTTAAGGTGCTTGCCATGAAGTCCCTGGATCTTGCCGAAGAAGGAGAGGTTCTCCTCCGCCGAGAGCTCCTCATAGAGGGCCAGACCCTGCGGGGCGACGCCTATCTTAGCGCGCACCTCAGGTCTCGTGGGAGAGCCGGCACCTTCGAGCGTGACCGAACCCTTATCTGGTCTTAAGAGCCCGATCGCCATGTTGACGGCCGTGGTCTTGCCGGCGCCGTTGGGCCCGAGGAGACCGAAGACCTCGCCGCGGCGTATCTCGAGCGAGAGATCGTCAACTGCGACGGTCTCTCCGAAGCTCTTATGAAGGTTCTTGAGTGTCAGCACAGCGGGCTCCGGTACACGGTAAAGTGATTGTTCATGATTGGTTGGCATTATAGAGCATGGTGCATGCTCGGTCAAGCTTGAATGGGTAATGTAAAGAATTGTGTGTAAATTCGATGGCAATCCTTCCTGTCGGTCACCCTATGCCGCCTTGCTGAAGTAGT
>JAUVJV010000261.1 GCA_030592245.1 Candidatus Eiseniibacteriota bacterium | reverse complement strand
TGATCCTGCCGGAGTCCCTGTCCACGAAGGACTCCAGGGGACTCATACTTCCGTCTTCAACCCTTGCTACTACCAGATGCTCCGGTGCCACCTCGATAGCGCTGTATGCGATCGAGATGGTTGCGGGTTTCGCGAGCTCAAGGGCTGAGGGCGATGCCCTGTAAACCGGACCATGGCCGCCGTGGGAACCGGAAGCATGGGCATCTGAATCTGTTGATACGAGAACAAATGTATCGCTCCGGAGAGCGTCATCTGCCACCTCAATCTTCATCAAACCGTCCAGGCTCCCGGCGACTCCTCCGGACCTGGCGAGGAGCCTGGAAACTGCATAGGTTCTCTCACCACAACCTGAGTTTGAGTTAAGATCGGTGGCGCAGGCCCTGATATTGAGCTCCCCGCTCTCATAGACTTCATAATCACACCTGACCGCCCGGGGAGAACCGGGAACGCTCTCATGATCCTCCTCCTCACCCTCTATGGTCACCACGAAGCTCTCCTCGACCACAGGCTCCGAGGCGATCACGTATATGTCCAGGTGGTTGGAGAGATAGGGGTTCTGGAACACCGATACCGAGAAATCAGGCGGCATCAAGTCCACGGGAACCGCGTCCAGGCAGCTGGGGTCGGAGTAATTGCTGGAAGCGTCAAATGCCCAGATGCAGTAGTAGTAGGTCTCGCCGTTTACGAGCCCCTCATGGATGAAGCTGTCCTCGGCCCCGGGAGCGGCGGCGAACATACCGGAATGGCCGTTCTCCACGGGCGCACCGCCCAGCAATCCGGGAGGGCTGTCTGTCGAGTACCTTATCAGAACCCCGGTCAGGTCGTCGTCCTCAGGATTCGTCCACTTCAGTTTCACCATCCTGTCATTCGGTTCAGCAGTGAACTCATACACCGAATCCGGGGCTATCGTGTCTCCCGGAGTGGCGGCCGCGTTCACGGCAAGCGAGTAGTTGTCCAGCGTGTCGGCGGCAAATGCGGAGTAGTAATATGTCACGTCGCTCGAGCGGTTGGTATGCGTGAAGCTGTCCGCGCTTGCCGGCAAGCTATAGAACAGCCCGTCCATGCCATTGTTGACCGGTGAGCCGTCCCCGGGTGTGAGAGGATACTTCGCCGCGGAGTAACGGATAGCGGTGTGCGAGAAATCACCGTCCGCGGGGTTGGTCCACCTGAGCACGATCTCGCTCTCGCCCGCGGCCGCGCTGAAGGATGAGACTGGCTCCGGAGGCTCACAATCCCGGGTGAGGTTCACTCTGGCGCGCACACCGAGGTCACCTTCAAGATATTCGGCCCAGTTGACGCCGGTGGCGCTAATAAAGCACCTGCCCGGAGTCTTCGGACCTATGTCCTGGGGATCCATGGTGAGCGGCTTGGGAAACATCGCGTTCTTTATCTTGACCGCAACATAGAAATCCTGATTCATGCTCATCAAAACCGGCGAGGGAAGCGCAACCGAATGGTAGCCCATCTCCGTGAAGGAGGTGTCCTCATAGCTCGCCAGCAGATTGGACAGGGATAACTCGTTGAAGTCGTCATAGACATAGATATCCACATCCGTGGTGGCATCGGTGGTCCAGAACTCCACGCGGTCCAACGTCATGCTCTCGCTCGCAACGAATTTGCACATCGCCCAGGCTGTTTTAACGTCGCCATAACCGGTGTGTCCGTAATATCCGGCTTCATCGTAAAAGAGCAGACGGTCACAGGGATCAAAGTCCTTCCACCCCTTGAGGAATGACGAATACCAACCGATATAGGCCGAGCCGTAGGCTATCGTGAAATAGCCCTTCTCGGCACCATAGCCGGCTGTCCCGCCCCAGTTGGTGCCCCAGCTGTTCTTGACAATCCAGGCACCCTGCCCGCCGGCATGGCTCAGGGTATCGTCCCAGCCGACGATCAGCACGGCATGGTTCACGGTGTGGGAGCCGGGCTCGTAAAGCGTGTACGAACCATCGTAATTGTTGAGCTCATTCCGCCAGGCCGAGCCGATTCCACCATCTATGGCCACAAAGATGGGACCCTGCGTCATGATGTAGGTCTTAAGAAGATCGGGCGATGGAACCGAATCCGTCGTTATCACCCGCCAGTCAAGCACCGTCTTGATATAGGAGCAGGTGGTCTTGCAGTTGTTCTTATAGGGCACGTACGGATCGCAGCTCTCCAGGACAGCGCCCTTCTCGGCCATGAGATTGATGACCCGCCAGTAGGTACCGCCGTCACACCCGGATGGATAGATCCCGTTCAGGCCGAACCACTCACATTCCTTCAGGTTGTTTTCGGAGAAATCGAATGATCCCTCACCGGCCATCAGCAATTTGGATTCAAAATCGCCGAGGCCCGCGAAGGCATAGCAGGCGCCACAGGAACCCTGCTGCTTGACCGGGGTCACATAACCGGACTCACGCCAGTCGAAGCGTTCCGGCAGGGCCAGGGCGGAAGCGTGCCGAATCTGCCTTACCGAGACGCTGTGAGATTCAAAGGGCGGGGGAGCAAAGCCTCGTCCGAACTCCATGGGAGCCTCGGGTGGCCCATCAGCATACACCACGCCCGCCATGAGCGAGCCCGCTATGACAGATACGATACCTGCAAGTATAAAGATTCGCCGCATCTTGTCCCCCATCACTATCCCTGTGTTTAGACACCATCCCTATGTTTAGACACCGCCAAGGGCGAAAAGCATCCCCTTAACTTTACTAAGTAAGGTGACACAGGGCAAGGAGGCAACTTGCGCCGACCGCCGCCTGTTCCTTCAGAAGCCGCAATCGGCCGGCATGGCGCCCAACTGACCGCCCGACCTAATCCATTACGATGAGCTTGACGGCCCGTGCTTCGGAGGTGGTCAGAAGCCTGACGAAGTAGAGCCCCGGTGATAGCCTGAGGCCCGATGAATTGCCCGGATCCCACGTCACGGAGTGCGGCCCCGCCTCCGCATGGCCCTCGAGAAGCGCGGCCACGCGCCGTCCCCTGATGTCATAGACCTCAAGCTGCACCCAATCGGATCGGCTCAAGCCGAACTCGATGGCGAAGCCACCCTCGCCCGGATTCGGCTGCGGCACGGAAAGATAGGTCGTGATCTGATCACCCGGGCCCCGGCCGAGCATCCCAAGGTTGTCAACGGAATAGCCGCGGTCGGCCGCCGAATCATAATGCTCGCCCGCTGAGCCGGTATGAGCGGTTACACAGAAGTAAGTCCAGCATGTGCCGGACGCACTTGAATCACATTCGGTCGCGGTATTAAGCGCATAGCAGCATTCACCGATAGCAGGCACCATGCCCACCATCTCCCAGACCGGCCCGCTCTCCCCGTGCTCGAAAGGCCCGTCGATCGAGCCCGCCGTGAGCAATATGGGCAGAGTCTCCTTCCGCCGCCGCCAGACCTTGTAGCGGGTCACCTCGGGGGTCGCCTCTTCCTGATCATAGATGCTGCGTTTCCAGGTGACTTCAACATATCCGCCATTGTCTGAGGGGATATCCAGAACATCCAGGATGCCCGGCTCCTCGAATATGCTCCCACAGGATGGATCCTCACTCGCCCGGACCCTTATGCAGAGGTCTCCACCGCTCCATGGAGAGAAGCTTGCCCCGGTCGGGCTGAGGTAGTTGCAGCCCGCGGCCTGAGGTCCGAAGATATCATTGGGCATGGGATAGAAATAGGACTCATTCCTTACCTTGACCACCGCATAGATGTCGTCGCCCGAGCTTACGTCAACCGGGGTGGAGAGCTCGATGGAATGGTAGCCTGCGTTTTCAAACGAGTGGTTAAGCTCGCTGGCAAGCAGGTTGGATGTCGAGCCGCCGCTGAAGTCGTCATAGATGTATACGTCCACGTCTTCGGTAATATCCAGGGTCCAGAACTCGACCCGTTCGAGTCTCAGATCCTCCGGCGGCACGAACTTGACCAGACCCCAACACGTGGGGCTGCCGGCATATCCGACACTGCCGACACAGCCGGCCTCATCATTGTAAAGCAGGGTGCCGTTCGGATCATAATCCTGCCAGTCGTATATGAAGGAAGACCAGCTGCCCATCCGGGCCGAGCCATAGGCGATCGTGAAATAGCCGCCCTCGGTCCCGTAGCAGCACGGTCCGCCCCAGTTATTCCCCCAGCTGTTCTTGACGATCCATGCACCCTGGCCTCCCGCGTGGACCAGGTCATCATCGAAGCCCACGATCATGACAGCATGGTTGGAAAGTTGCAGGCCGCCATAGTAGAGAGTATAAGAGCCGTCATAGTCCTGGAACTCGGTTGCCCAGGCGTCGCCGTTGCCGGCATACATGGCCGTGTAGACCGGACCATAGGTCTGCAGGTAGGCTTTCAAGACATCCACCGATGCCGCCTGATCTGTCGAGATGATGCGCCAGTCCAGCAATGTCTTGCTGTAAGGGCAGGAGGTGTTGCAGGCCACATTGGCGGGGACAT
>JAUVJV010000396.1 GCA_030592245.1 Candidatus Eiseniibacteriota bacterium | reverse complement strand
GTACGGATTGAAGCTCGTTTCCTAATCTCGAATCGACCAGGAAGCGGCCCCAGACGGCAACCCAGTCCTGGACTGCATACTGGTACTTCGCATCAAGCAAGGCGTACAGAAGGTCACCCTCGAGACCTATGACCTCCACACTATCGATCACAAGGATCGGAGTATGGACATTGCGTGCCTGTCCGAGGCCTAAAGAGCTTCGGAGATTGGTTGTGATGAAGGGGGCTGGAAGAAAGGCGTTTGACATGAACCTGGTCTCTCCCAGCACCGGAAGGCGCGTACTCGCTGCGCGCCCGCCTGAGGAGTCATCGCCATCTTGAGCGTGCAGAGGGATGACCGCGGCACTCAGCAAGATGGCCAGAGTGAATGCTGCAGCAATCAAGTTCACTCCGCGCATTGCTCCTGGTCCTCCGACTCTTCTTGCCTGTCCATGTATACTGTCCATTTTACAAACCATATAGCAGGCCCACATAGAACTGGGTCCCGCTGTTCTTGACCCTGGGCTCGAGGTTGAGATTCTCGTCGGCCCAATTCTCGTCGATGATATTGCGGAGGCTCTGGGTATAGCGGAGCTCAAAGAACATGACCGGGCGGCCCAGCGGGACGTGAAACCCGATACCGAAATCCGCCGCCAGGTCGAGATCCGTAAGGCCCTCCTTGATATTGGTCTTGGCCGATGATGTCTCATGCTCGGCCTGGATCGGAAAGCCTATCTCGAGGCCGCCTGAGATGTAGAACCGCCCGCCCCCGGTCATCACCTTTAAGAGCACCGGAAGCGTGATGTAGTCGATTCGGATATCAACACTATCGACGCGCTCTTCCTGACCCTTCACTTCATATGCGATCCTGGTACCCTTGCGGACCAGGGAGGGCTGCAGGCTGAGCTTCACATTCGGGCCAAGATCCACCTCGCAGATGCCGCCAAAGGCGAATCCGGTTATGGGGCGGTATTGACCCTTAGAGGGGGCGTCACCGCCGAAAGATGAGCGCGTAATTCCGCCGAGAGCACCGAGGGAGGTCCCGGCTCTAACCTCCCGGGCAGCAGACATCGCCAGTAATATGGCAGCCACTATCAGGAACGAGATTCGTGGCGCCTGTCCTGGAGCCATACGGTTTTCTCCCCTGCGGGCGACTACTTCGGCTCACTTATGATCGCTGACCCTTCCGGCCTTTCGCATTTTGCGTGAGCCTTCACGCGCGGCTGAGATCTCGCGCGCCATCCTTTGCATCTGCAGAACAACTCGTACCTTCTGCTCAATCGTGAGTTTGGCCAGATTCCTTCTGCGACGGCATTTGGCGGTGAACATGCGAATAGCGATTCTCTTTGCTTGATCACGCTCGGTCATAGAATTGCTTCCTGAATTGAGCCCGGCGTCTTGACAGGCGGTGGCGTGTGAGGATCTGGCTGAGATACTGCTCGTCCGGTTCGGCTTGGTCGAGTACCTGAACAAGCCGTGCTTTGTCTTTCGGCCGGCTCGTCTGCAACATGATGGCTACAAGGTGTTCCAGGCGGAACACGCGCATCTTCAAACCGCCGGACTTCACGATCACCGCTTCTCTTATGGCCTCTTCGGTCAGTCTGTTGTAAGCTGGAATGAACTGCACCGGGAAATCGCCTATACGAATGTGTTCTCCCTCCGGTTTGAATCCCTTCTTAGTCAGGGCGTCGTAGATCGGGCGAAGGCTCACCAACTTGCCCTTTGCCGAGGGGAGAACGACGAACGCGTCAAGGTCATAGGTAAGGAAGGGCTCGACATATACAAGGGCGGCTATTCCGCCACCTATGGCATATCTCTCGATGATTCCCTTTTGCTCGAGCTCCTCGATGACTCTGAGGGTTTTGGCAAAGGTCATGGCGGTCTCAGCGTTTGGCGGCTTGCGCCGGTTCTAAGGATGCATGCGTCACGCGAACCCCCGAGGTCTCTAATGTGCCGGGGCTCATACGAGCTATCTCAACGAGACTATTATCATAAGCAGCGGCAATCGTCAACATCGGAGGCTGGACAGTGATCCTGCGTGGGTCACGCCGTCATACCGGAATCTCAGGGCGATCGGACCCTGCCGTGGTTCCGGCCACGCCGATCAGTCGTCCTTCGTCGGTGAATCCGTCGCGGCACCCTGATCGTCGCGGCGCATGTGAACATCGTGCTGGGGGAAGGGGATGGTGATACCGGCCCCGGCGAGGGCCTTGTTCACTGCCGCTGTCAGTTCACTTCTGACTCTGAAGAAATCGCCGAAGCGGGCTGTCCAGGCGCGCAATGAGAAATTCAGCGAGCTCTCCCCGAAATCGGTGAAGAGCACGAAAGGTTCGGGTCTGTCAAGTACGTCATCGTGGTCTTTGGCCACATTGAGAAGCAGCTCGCTGACCTTGTCAGTGTCACTTCCATAGGCTACGCCGACCTGTATCTCGATGCGCCGCTGCTGATCGGAAAGGGTCCAGTTTGTTACCTCATCCAGAATAAGCCGGGAATTGGGCACAATGACCTCGGCACCCTCCCAGGTTCGGAGCACGCTCGCCCGGAGACCGATGCGCCTTATCTCTCCTTCGTTCGTCCCGATCCTGACCTTGTCACCTATCTGGACCGGGCGTTCAAAGAGGACGATAAGGCCTGACACGATATTGTTGATGATATCCTGGAGTCCGAAACCTATTCCGACACCCAGCGCACCGGCCAGCAGAGTGAAACGGTTAAAGTCTATGCCGGCCGCGCCCAGGGCGAAAAAGAAACCAATGAGCAGGATGGCATAGTGCGCGAGCTTGGAGATGGCCATGGAAACACCGTGGGCAAGCCTGACCCTGGGGTAGACTTCCTCTTTCAGGATGGCCCTCAAGATCCGGGAGATGAGGAAGGAGAGCCAGACTATGAAAAAGAAGAGCACAATGTCACCCGTCGCGATCTCGAGTGAGCCGATCTTGAGGGTTGACGCGAGCGCTCGCTTTATTCCCTGGTAAGTCGGACTCAGGACTTTGAAGGCCTCGAAGGTCACTGCGAGCCAGATCAGAGCGCCGGCGAAGTTCAGTGC
>JAUVJV010000123.1 GCA_030592245.1 Candidatus Eiseniibacteriota bacterium | reverse complement strand
TTGATCAACTCATACAGTAGTTGGCACTACAAAGGGGTAATCAATGAGCGTTCCTGATTTTCAGTCCTTTCTCAGCCCGGTCCTAGATATCGCCTCTGATGGCGCACAGCATTCGCTCAAGGAGACTCGCGAGCGAATATCCGCAGCAATGGGTCTCTCAAAGCCTGATCTTTCCGATCTCCTGCCGAGCGGTCGTCAAACCAAGTTTAACAACAGAGTATCCTGGGCTGTCAGCTACTTGGTGCAGGCTGGCGTGCTGGTCAGGCCGAGGCGTGGTGTCTTCAAGATCACTGAACGCGGGAGAGAGCTTCTGCAACAGGGGCATGAGAAGGTCGACGTTGGCATTCTCAATCAATACCCCGAGTTTGTGGAGTTTCATACTCCGCGCCCCGGGGGAGAGGCTGGAGGTGGAGATGAGCATCCTCCAGGTGAAACCCCCGAGGAGATTCTCCAGCAGTCGTACCAGAGTATCAGGAGCGAGCTGGTTGGAGATCTGCTATCCGGAATCAAAGCAAACACGCCTCGATTTTTCGAAAACCTTGTTGTCGATCTAATGGTTGCAATAGGTTACGGTGGTTCGCGCGAGGACGCAGGCCGATCGATCGGACGCACAGGCGATGAGGGAGTGGACGGGATAATTAAAGAGGATCGCCTCGGGCTAGATGCAATATACTTGCAGGCCAAGAGGTGGGAAGGAACCGTGGGGCGGCCAGAAATCCAGAAGTTCGTCGGGGCCCTTCACGGAAAGAGGGCGAAGAAGGGCGTTTTTATAACGACCGGCAGGTTCTCAGATGATGCAGTCTCTTATGTTAGCAATATTGACCCGAAGGTGATTTTGATCGATGGGGTGTCGCTGGCAAACTACATGATTGATTTTGATCTTGGTGTGGCGACCGCCGCCAGTTATCACATAAAGAGAATCGACTCCGACTATTTTGTTGAGGAATAGCATGTGTTAACAGCTGGACTGATCGGGCAGCTGCAAAGCCGAGCAGGTGAGCCGCACCATTGGCCGAAGAGATGATGAACGAAGACCGCATACGGGATCGACTAGTTGGGCACGGCGAGTCGCTGTTCCGAGCGCCGCCGGAGTTTGTCCGTTTTACGCAGAATGATGCCGCCGACCGCTTGCTCAATGACTTGAGCGGTCATCCACACGCATTCGTGCTCGCGTCAATCATGGATCGCCAGATCAAGGCGGAACGTGCCTGGCTCATCCCATATCGATTCATGGAGAAGCTTGGCGATTTCTCGATGGGAACCTTGGTTAGGCAATCACAATCCGATATTCAGCGGCTCATGTCAGAACCAGATCCGCTTCACCGTTTCGTTGAGATTATGTCAGCCTGCTTCTTCAAGGGAATCCGACGAATAGCGGACCAGTATGAGTCAGATGCCTATCGGATCTGGCAGGGCAAACCATCGAGCGCAACCGTCGTATATAGGTTTCTCGAATTCGACGGAGTTGGACCCAAGATTGCCACCATGGCTGCGAATCTCCTCACGCGTGGATTCAAGATTGAGTTTGCGGATCACTTCTCCATCGACATCTCGGCGGACGTACACGTTCGCCGCGTCTTTGGCAGATTGGGGCTTACACCTCCCGAGGCCACGCCGGACCAACTCATATTTCGTGCAAGAAGTCTGCATCCTGAGTTTCCCGGCCTGATAGACTTCCCCACTTGGGAGATCGGTCGAAACTGGTGCAAGGCAAGAAAGCCAGAGTACAACAAATGCTACATGAAGGACTTGTGTCCGTCGGCAAATGAAGGAGAGGCCAACAAGGTGCCCTGAGGGCAATCGGCTGAAGATCAGATGTACAAAATCCCCGCAACACGGTACCGCACCGAAGAAACAATAAGACGGAGCAGGTTTATTGCAACAGTAGCACATGCTTCTACAGAAGAAGATGCAAAGACTTTTGTTTCTACTATTAAGAGTGAATTTCCAGATGCGACACATAATTGCTGGGCATATGTTGCAGGTCCTCCCGGGGATACCGCCCGAGTTGGAATGAGCGATGACGGAGAGCTTCGCGGGACGGCAGGAAGACCAATGCTCTCAGTTCTTTTGTATTCTGACATTGGAGAAATAGTTGCGGTTGTTACAAGGTATTTCGGAGGTATAAAACTCGGACCGGGAGGACTTGTAAGAGCGTATTCCGGTTCTGTCAAGAACGCCCTTGCGGGACTATCTGTTGAAGGGAAAAGGGATGTCATTTCCTTAACACTCATTCTGGATTATTCAAGAATTACTGCTGTTAGAAGACTGATTGAATCCTTCAATTCTGAAATCACCGAGGAGAATTACGGGGCTGATGTCTCCTTCAAGATTGAAGTCCCTAAAAACAACAAAGACAGTTTTATCCGCGCTATTACAGATTTGACCAGAGGAGAGATACTTATCACAGATTGATATGGCGACACAATGAGGATAAGTTCTATTTAGCATTATGTGCTCGAATGAATTCGGAGATCATGAAACAGGCCAATCGTGCATTCAACGCCCAACAAGTGGTTCGACTGGATAGCGGGGATTCCGGTTCGCCCCATCCCCCACAGCCGGTTAAATCCACGTTCACTTAGGAAAAAGTTATGTCATTTGTCTACATAGCACCTCTTCTAGACAACAGCGCGTTCAAAGTAGGCAAAGCTATTGCGCCTTCGTCCCGAATATCACAGTTGCGCAGGTATTATGAGTTCGATCTCACAAGAGTACTCATTGTGGACTGCAAGACGGTTGACAATGCGTTTTCACTCGAGTCGATTCTTCACAAGGCATGCCAGGGAAAGCGCGTCTTCATGCCATACGATGGAGGAACCGAGTTCTTCTCACATGATGTCTACGACGAGACAGTAAACATTGCCAATTCTGTTTGCGCCATCAACAACTACCGAACAATTCCGTTCGTTCGTGAGCGTATGGATGATCCTGTTGATGAGGTGGCCCTCATCGTTGCAGCTTTTTCAAATAAGATTCGAGCGCGCCGACTAGAGTTGAACCTCACACAGGCTGAACTCGCTGGGATCTCAGGTCTATCAGTACGGACGATCGGGCATATTGAGAATGAGTGTAAGTCTGCGTTTCACAATGTTGTTTCCGTGCTCAGGGCACTCAACCTTGAGCACCTATTCGCAGAGCTCGAGATCAGTGCCCCTTTGAGACTACGAGCATCACGGCAAAAAGACTGAGAAGAAACGGCAAGGAACAAAAGAATTGAGTGTATTTGCAGGAACCTCGCGAAGCACTCATTCTGAACGTTAGGCGTGTGAAAACGAGCCTCCCCTCACGTGCTTTTCCAGCTTGTAGTTGAACACCTCATCAGCGGCGTCCCTTCGCCCCATACGACGCTACCAGAGTCCAGCCTAGTTCAACGCCATCTCGAGTCCACCATCATCTGACGACGAGCACAGCATCAGCTGATCCTTTGGTCCCATGATCAGCATCAGTCGGCATTGGCCCCGCGATACCGTTTGACACGGGAGCCTGAGGGTTGTTAGTTTGTGATTGTCATACTCCATTTTGGTCCTAATTCCCTGGAAGGACAGCATGAATTCCGGGGTCGTGGCCGCGTCTACGACGCTTAGGCGCACCGGAAGCCGGGGCAGATAGCCACCTATGAATTTCTTAAGCCCGCTGTACCTTGCAGCCGCCCTTGCGGCGCTGATTCCACTTATTATTCACCTGCTTCACAGGCAGCGGGCCAAGATCCAGGTATTTCCATCTCTGGAGTTTCTCCGGAAGATGATGCGGAAGAAGACCCGGAGGTTCCAGCTTAAGCAGATACTGCTCCTGATTGCAAGGATGCTGCTCCTTCTCTTCATCGCCCTTGCCCTGGCAAGGCCGACCATAATGGGAGGCCGCGCAGTGAAGAGCCACCTTCCCACCACGGCGGTGTTCATCCTGGATGACAGCTTCAGTATGCAGCGGCAGGAGGGCGGAAGGCGGCTTTTCGATATGGCCGTGGAGAAAGCGATCGGCCTGCTGGAGTTCTTCGACAGGACAGATGAGATACACCTCTTGACCGGCTCTTCTCCGGGCAGGAACCTTACCGGGATTGGGGCCGGGGGCCCCGCGCGGCTCGGCGAGCTCGTGCGGGAGCTTGACTGCAGCAACCGGCCCACGGACCTGGTGGCGCCCTTGAGGCGGGCCGTGGCGATCTTATCGGAATCCACTAACCCGGGCAGGGAAATCTACATAATCTCGGACATGCAGAAGCTTGGATGGGCGGATCTTACTGAGGATCTCAAACTCGGTGATACAGGCGCAGGCGATAACGGCATAAAAGTTATGGCTGTGGACCTGGCCACCTCGGAGGCCAATGCGTGTGTTAAGGAGATAGGATTCCGCATTCCTGCCGGCAGCGATGATCTCGAGATGGAAGCCACCTTCGAGGGCTTCAACCAGGCAGATCCGCAGAGCAGGATCGTGGAGATATTCTTGCGAGAAGGCCTGCTCGAGAGGGCGGTCTTTTCCCCGGGGGAGTTCGCCCGGGAAAAGGAGGTCTTCCGGCTTCCCGCGTTCGAGGGTTTCCTCTGGGGCGAGGTAGCGATGGCCGAGGATGTGCTTCCCATAGATGACCGGCGCTTCTTCGCCCTTCCGTCCAGGAGGCGGAGCGTGGGGATCGTCGGCGATGGCTACTATGTGGCAACGGCCCTGAGTCCGGAAGGCGGCGGCGGCTTCCGCGCCATGAGGATTGAGGAAGGCACCATAAACCGGGAGAGCTTGGGCCGCCTGGACATACTCATTGCCGATAATGTGGCACGGTTCACTCCGCTTGAGATCGAGGCGATCTCGGAATTCCTGAGGGGTGGGGGCAGCCTGATGCTCTTCCTCGGGAGCCGGGTCGACATTGGCGCATACACCCGGAATTTGTTTCCCCGCATAGGCGGGCCGCGCATAGAGGCCGTCTCGGCGGGTGGCCGGTCCGGGTTCTATACGATTGACAGAGTGGATCACGGCCACAGGATCTTCGCCAAGTTCAAGCCGGAGGAGAGTCCCTTCGGTGATACCAGGTTCTACCAGTTCATGAAAGCGGACCCTGGCGAGGGCGCCGTGATAGCATCATTCTCCGACGGCTCGGCGGCGATCATCGATTCGGGGAACAGGGTACTCCTCTTCACCAGCTCGGCGGACATAGCGTGGAATGACTTCGCTCTTTCATCGCAATTTCTTCCCATCGTGCACGAGGCCTTGCTTCATCTGTCATCCAGGGTGGGCTTGAGCCAGTCATACACGGTCGGGGAGGAGATCCATACCAGGGTGCCGGGAGCAGCGGGCGAGGTCACCTTCGAAGGGCCGAGTGGCGCTGTCCGGCATTTCCCGGAGACCCTGGGACGCGTCACGGTGTACCGGATCGAATCTCCGGAAGAGCCTGGTGTCTATTTCCTCAAAACCGACCGGGAGACGCTTTCGGTCTTTGCTATCAATGTAGATACATCAGAATCCGATCTAACGAAAGTGGTTTTGGGCCAGGTCAAGTCCAGACTGTCGGGCTTCGAATTCAGGAGGGTCACCGCTGCCGATGATATCGGCGAGTCGGTCTCACTCCTGAGGCAGGGGCGGGACCTTGCCCGGATCCTGCTCTGGGTGGCGCTGCTGCTTCTAATTCTTGAGAGCCTGCTCGGCTCGGGCCTCTGGCAGCGTTTCAGGGTAGATCAGGACGAAGATGCTTTCACATATAGTTAGGAAGGTAAGCCAGAGCGATAGCATCCGCGCCGTCCTTCGGGATGTGCGCGGCGCCCGGGAGCCTGTCCGCATTGGGGGTCTCGTGGGCTCCAGTACGTCCATTTTCGCAGGGATCCTCCATGAGGAGCTGGATGTTACTACCGCCGTCATCTGTCCGGATGATTCTGAGAGCATACGCGAAGACCTCGAGAGCCTCCTGGGAGAGGACCGGGTGTTCTACTTTCCCGACTGGGAAATCCTTCCTTATGATGAGTTTTCCCCCCATGATGCGATAGTTGGAACCAGGCTCAAGACGCTCGCCGCCCTCCTGGACGGCCGCACCGGCGTGGTCGTTATTCCACTGAGGGCATTCCTGCGACAGATCATGCCGCCCGGGGACCTGAGTGAAAGCATAGTAAAGATCACGCTCAAGGACAGGCTCGAGCCCAGGGACCTGATCGCCGGGCTCGTCGAGATGGGCTACGCACGCGAGTCCGTTGTCGAGGACGTGGGTGCATTCGCCATGAGAGGCGGCATCGTCGATGTTTATCCCCAGGGCCGCGACCACCCCGTGAGGATCGAGTTCTTCGGAGACGAAGTGGAGTCGATAAGGGAATTCGATCCTCTCACCCAGCGCTCGGTCGGGACAATCGACGGCGCGAGAATTCTGCCGGCCAAAGAGGTCGTGATGACCGACGCCTCGGCAAGGCGTTTCATGAACGCCTTGAAAGGCCGGCGCCTGAGAGGCAAACACGTGGAGGATGTCGCCCTGCACGTCAAGGACAGGTTCTTCTTTGACGGCATAGAGGCCTATGCCCAGCATTTCTATTCCACGCCCGCAACCATCGCGTCCTATCTGCCCGAGGATGCCGCATACATCTTTCTTGATCCTGCCTCGCTCGCGGCAAAGGCCGATGGCATTGCCGCCGAGGCGGAAGCCCGGTTCAAGGACGGCAAGGGAAAGGCCGGGGGCCTTCCCCCGCCCGAGACTGTCTTCTCGGGAATCGAAGATGCCAGAGCCGGACTCAGGCAAGGCAGGATCGTCGAGGTTCCGGCTCTTAAGATAAAGCCGGATACCCCCTGGCTGGATTTTAGGAGCCCCGAGTCTTTCGGCGGCAGCCTCAAGGTCTTGAATTCGGTAATCGATGAAGCCCTCGAGGAAGGCTACGAGGTCTACATCCTCTGTGACAATATCGG
>JAUVJV010000301.1 GCA_030592245.1 Candidatus Eiseniibacteriota bacterium | reverse complement strand
TGAAGGTCTTCCCCGACCCGGTGACGCCGAGCAGGGTCTGCCACTTCCTTCCGAGCCTGAGGCCTTCGGTCAGTTCATCGATCGCCCGGGGCTGGTCACCCATAGGCTCGAATTTGGATACGAGCTTGAACTCCATGATATCCCTGGTCAGCGCCCTTCCGGTGGTACCCGGAGATCCGAAACCAGCTTGCTCCCGGAGGAGTTGGGTAGCCTGACGGGCCTGCCATTGAAAAGAAGAGAGACTGCATCCTTGTTAGTGATATGATCGAATAGGAAGGGCTGCCTGGAGTAAAATGTCCTGCTGAAGCCCGGGCTAAGCATCTCGTCCAGCAACATCGCGTCCCCGCTCCGGAGCTTCACATGCGTCGACCAGCCACTCACCGAGATCGACAGGGAATCGGGTTCCTGCTTGAGCGGGGCCACGGCGAGGGCTTCTTCCTCCGGGGCTCCCTGAGCGTCCGGGGCTCCCTGAGCATCCGGGGCTCCCTGAGCGTCCGGGGCTCCCTGAGCGTCTTGCACCCCTCCCTGATCTTCCCCCGGGGCTCCCGGATCACCCTCCGGTACTGGCTGCTGACCTTCCGGAGGAGGCGGATCGGTATCCTGCGCCTGCTCTCCGGGCGCGTCTTCTCCACCGGGGCCGGCCGCCTCTTGCTCGTCAGCCACGGGCTCACCGTCCGGGGACTCACCGGCCGGGGACTCACCTGCACCCGACACGACAGAGTCCCTGAACACACGATCGTAGATGACGAACAGCCCGACTGCTACCGCCGCCACGACCAGGGCAAGCACAAGCCACCTGGGCAGCGACACCGGCCTGCGGCTCTTAAGCTGCATGCCGCTCAGGGCTTCGTGGATACGTTCCTCTTCGCTCTTCTGCTCGAGGATGATCTCGTGTGGGTCAAGGTCGAGTTTGGTAGCATATGCTCTCAGGAAAGCCTTGAGATATGCCTCGGCAGAAAAGGCCGCCGTGCGTCCGCCTTCTACCGCCCTTATCAGCTCTGGCCTGAAATTGGTGGACCTCGCTATGTCATCGATGGTAAAGCCCAGTTCCTCACGGCGCTTCCTGAGCTTCTCACCGATACGCTCCATCAGATCTTTCTCCTCACCGTATAGGTAAGGACGGCTTCACCGTTAGCCTCGACGGGAAGCTGGAACTCGATCGTATCCGACTTGAGTTTCTCAAACGGGTGCGATTCCCTCCTCACATCCCAGTCCCCGTAGATGTGCTCGGTGATTGTTAAGACCACATCCTCATCCTTGTGGTTTGAGACGCGTATCTCGAATGTCTCCATCACCACCCGGTCGGTGGTCTTGCTGAAATCGGTCCGCACCCTCTCGGCTACTATGTCGAAGGCGTTCCCGACATATATCTTCACCTCTTCATCCCTGGGGGTATGATCGATTCTGTCCTCTCCCAGGAACTCCAGGCTCCCGTCCAGGTCGGCCTTGAAGACCCTTACCTTGCCTTCGGGAAGGGGGACTCCGAGGCCGCTCTCTTCCGAGTTGTCAAACCGCATCACGACCCTCACCTTCTCCCCCTTGTGAGAGTCAAGATTGTACTGCTTGAGCGCAGCAACGTCCTTCGCGGGGAAGAGCTGAATCTGTTTTACCTCTTTGTCCTTAAGCGTCGTCTTGCTGTCCAGCGTGTACATGTGGTACTCGAAGAAGGCCTTCTCCTCGAGCATCGGCTGCGGGGCCATCTCCGCATACTCCATCGTGCGTCCGCCGCGTATATGTATCTTATCCTGCACCCGGTGAACATCGCCTGCGATCAGCTTGAGCTTTGCATCAGGGTAAGTCGCCCCGGAACGGTTCTCCACGGAGACCCAGGATGCCAGCTCGATCTCATCATCGTCCTCGGCGATCGTCGCTATGTACTCGGCATGCCAGTTCATGCCCTCGGTAATATAGGCTACTTCCAGGTCGACGCGGGCCGAGCTGGAGGAGTTGACCGTCCAGAACAGAGTGGGCTTGACGATCAGGCCGGTATCGATGGCCGGAAGCACGATGTCCGTCACCTTGTCCCTCGAGACCATCGCCACCCTTTCACCTGCAAGCGACAGAACCAGGTTCCTGGAGTCGAAGCCGATGAGAGTACCGTGATACTTCACGTCCTCGGATGTTGTTATATCCACCTCGTGCTCAAGGTACTTATTGAGGAGCTTATCGGGGCTTAAGAGATCAAACTCGAAGTTCTGCTCCATCACCGCGATGTCTCCGCGTCCCGATATCTCCAGTTTGACCGAGGTCGGATCGATCCTGGAGGCGATCTCGTCCATGGATATATGGCTTATGCCCTTCTCAAGCGTGGTCGACCGGGAATCCCTCACCACCCCTATATTGCTGTTGTAGACCGTAACCCGTACTTCCCTGCACATGCCGGCAGAGGCAAGCACGCAGACGCAGCATACAAGCGCCAGGACACTTCTCATAGTGGCACCTCCTAGGAACCAAGTAACACGGAGAGGTTCTTCCTCAGTTTCGCGGCATTGTCGGCAAGCTGTTCGATCTTCTCCCTCTCGCGTTCGACTATTTTTGCCGGCGCCTTGCTCGTGAACTCAGGGTTGTCGATCTTGGCGCGCGACCTGACAAGCAGTTGTTCGATTCGCTCGATCTCCTTGGTCAGCCGTGCCTTCTCGACAGCCACGTCGATCACTTCACCAAGCGGCACCGCAACCTCGACGTTCTCCACAATCCCCGTGGCGACCGGGCCCTCGGCTTCCGGCACTTCTCCCTCGAAGAGATCGGATACCCTTGCCATCTTGAAGATATAGGAGCGAGCCCCCAGTATGGCGTCCTTCTCGGCGCTGTCCCCCGCGAACTTCAGGTAGAGCGGCACGCCGGTTGAAGGATGAATCCCCATTTCACCACGGATGTTCCTGACCATCTCCACGATCCCGATAAGTAATGCCATTGTCCGCTCGGCCGCCGGATCTTCCGGAAACTCCTCTTTGTCGCTCTCCCCGTCCAGGATGCTCGCCCCACCCAGGGAGAGAACGTTCCATACCTCATCGGTCAGGAACGGCATGAAGGGATGCAGCAGTCTCAATGAACGTGCCAGCACCCTTCGCACCACCGTCAGGGCGCCGCTGCGGGCCCCGGCATCTTCCGAATAGAAGCGCTCCTTGGCCATCTCGAGGTACCAGTCACAAACCTCATGCCAGAGGAAGTCATATACTGCCTTGGCAGCCTGGTTGAGCTCGAATCTGTCGAAGTATGTCCTTACGGTGCGGGTCACCCCGGCAGTGCGGCTCATGATCCACCGGTCGCTGAGCTCCGATCCGGGGAGAGAATCACCTTCGAGCCCGGCCTTGTCAGAGGCTGACATCACCAGGCGCGAAGCGTTCCATACCTTGTTAGCGAAGTTGCGGCCCAAATGAACATGCCTTTCGGCAAAGAGGATGTCCCCCCCTCTGGGGGTCAGCGAAACCGTGGTGAACCTCAGGGCATCGGCCCCGTATTCACCAATCAGGTCGGAAGGATCGGGCGAGTTACCAAGAGATTTCGACATCTTCCTCCCGGTCTCGTCGCGAATCATGCCGTGGAAATACACGTCCTCAAACGGTATGTCATCCATGAAGTAGAGGCCTGCCATTATCATGCGGGCTACCCAGAAGAAGATAATATCCGGCCCCGTGACGAGCACGGATGTCGGGTAGTAACGCTTAAGATCATCGGTCTCATCAGGCCATCCCATGGTGGAGAAGGGCCAGAGCCATGAGGAGAACCAGGTGTCGAGAACGTCTTCCTCCTGGGTCACCTTCCCGCCGCAGGAGGGGCATTCGGTCGGGTCCGTCAGCTCGCTCGTCATCTCGCCGCAGGCCTCGCAATGCCAGATGGGTATCCGGTGCCCCCACCAGAGCTGCCTGGATATGCACCAGTCGCGAATCCCTTCCAGCCAGTTGTAGTAGACCTTGACCCACTTGTCGGGATGGAACCTGACCCGCCCACTTCTCACCGCTTCGAGGGCGGGCTCCGCCAGTGCCTTCATCTTGACGAAATACTGATTGGAGAGCAGGGGCTCCACCGGCGTGGCGCACCTGT
>JAUVJV010000418.1 GCA_030592245.1 Candidatus Eiseniibacteriota bacterium | reverse complement strand
GGGACTGCTCCAGGGCACGTTTCTGTCGGTCCATAAGTTCATGCTCAAGGGGAAGCGGGCCAGTAAAGGGTTCGCATATACCAATGTGCCCGACCTGATCGTATATATGGCCAAAGTGGTGGGCACTCACTCTCTTATGTTGCTCGGGTTCGTGTTCTTCAGGTCTGAGAGCTTCGGGATGGCCTGGTATATCCTGAGGAAGTTCGTCTACTGGGTGCCCGGAGAGCATGCCGGGCAGATCGTGATGATAGTTGTTATTTACTATGCGATGACACTCCTGATCGACATGTGTGAGTACCTGACAAAGGACCATGCTTTCCTGGCCCGGGTCAGGCCGGCATACCGTCTGGGATTGTATGCGGCGACGTGGGTGGTGACTCTGGTCTATCTGTTCACGGCGCCACCGATGCCTTTCGTCTATTTCCAGTTCTAAGGTGAGGTAGATGGTAAGAAAGAGGTTTGCATTGCTGATCGGCATGGCGGTCGCATTTGCCATCGGCATGCTATTCTACGAAGCTTTCCTCAGATACTCGGGAAGCAGCGGTCCCTCGATTGTCGAGAGCGATGAGGCATTCGGACTCAGGCTCAAGGAAGATACCCATGTCATATTCATAAACGAAGGCTTCAGCCTCGGTAAGGTCAACGAGTATGGCTATCTCGGCCCAGGGTATCCTCCGGAGAAGCCTCAAGGGGTCACCCGGATCGCTCTCATGGGAGACTCCTATGTGGCCGGGCACCATCTATTCGACCGGCACCATTTCCGGAGGATCATGGAGGATGGGATCAGCGCCTCTATGGGTGGGAAGGTGGAGGTGCTCAACTTCGGCTTTCCCGCGATCAATTTCGAACAGATGTACATTTACTACAAGGTCTTTGCAGAGAGATACTCCCCCGACTACGTTATGTATTTCGTTGGTATCGGCAGCCTCAATAACCCTGTCGATGAAGTGGGCCCCAGGCTCAAGATCGAGGGTGATACGCTCCGGATCGACAACAGCTTCCGCAAGAGCGGCGCCTTCGCGCGAATCAAGAAGCTCGATCACCTCAGGCGGTTGGGGCTCTATACGCTGCTCCGCAAGGCCAGGCAGATCTATGCAAGAGGGAGCGGTCCCGAGATCGTGTTCGACAAGTTCTACAAGCTGGCAAAGGGTGGGAGTGGCGATGATGATGCCCCCGACAAAGAGCTCCTTGAGAAACCCAAGCGCATGCCCATCAACCGCGCCGTTGTGGAGAAGTTGGGGGAGACTAACCGTGGAGGGGTGGCCACCTCGATCATAGTGATACGGGACGGCCTTCCCCAGACCTTCGTGGACTTCGCCATCGCCAATGGTGTTCAGTGTTTTGACCCAACGCCCGGGCTGGACAGTCTGGCCGCGGAGGGGATTGATCCCCACTACTGGAAGGGCAGCCAGCGCACCGGCCACTGGAACCAGTATGCCCACCGTGTGGTCGGCGCCTATCTTACGCGCAAGCTCATCCAGCTGCTTGACACGGAAGTCTCCGGCCTGTAGGCTCGGCTCAGTGCCGATTCACTTTTGACCCCACCTGCACACAAAGGAGGCATACCATGAAAAGCACCCTGCTGATTTCGGTAGCCGTAGTGTTCATGGTGATCGCATTAGTCGCCTGCGATACAGGCCAGGCGGAATGGAAAGCCAAGCGAATCGATGGAACCGGTTCCGTGGTGCGTGCCAAACGGGATGTGAGCGGCTTCACGGGCGTGCACCTCGCCACTATGGGTACGGTCTATGTCACGATAGGGAAGACCGAGGGCCTGGAGATTGAAGCGGAGGATAACCTGATCGAGTATTTCGAGACCGAAGTCACGGACGGCATCCTCAAGATAAGCACGCGCAGGAAGTTTAACCTGAAGGCGAAAGAGCCGATTAAGTATCTCGTCACAGTCAAGAAGCTGGACATGATTGCCCTCTCGAGCAACGGCGATGCGCATCTTCCGCAAATCGAAAACAAGACCTTTTCAATCGCGCTCTCGAGCTCCGGTGATCTCAAGATGAAGGGTCTGGCCACACAGCATCTCGATGTGAGCATCTCAAGCAGCGGTGACGCGCATATTGAGATGATCGGTGCGGAGTCGATCGATGCGGCCCTCTCGAGCTCCGGCGATCTCCATTTCGGTGGTGGAGAGGTCGCGGATCTCAGGCTGACCGTGAGCAGCTCCGGCGACTTTGATGGCATTGACTTAAAGAGCGAGAGAGCAAAGGTGATCCTCTCGAGCAGCGGCGATGCCTATGTATGGGTCACCGACGACCTGGTGGCGACCCTCTCGAGCAGCGGGTCAGTCCGCTATTCGGGGGACCCTGCGGTCACCAAGCAGAGAAGCAGCTCCGGAAGAGTCAAGCGGATGGGTGACTGAGGTCAAGGATACGGGACGGGCGGAGGAATCGACTGGAAGCATAAAGCCCGGGAGAGTAGCGGTGGCGCGAGAGCGAGACATCGTGGTCGGCAGGCGAGGCGATTCGCTTACGGGCAAGGTGCGGGAGAAACACTTCGAGATCAAGTCGGACTTTGGCTCGGTGAAGGTGCCGACCAAGAAAATCGCCTGGATTCACTTCAAGAATCCCCCCCGGCTTGACAGTGACGAGATCTGGCTGGCTGCAGGTGACAGGCTTTCAGGGAGCATTTCCCAGAAGCACATTTCGTTTGAGCCTGATGCGGGAGGGACCCTGAAGATCCCTCGCAGCTCCATACTTACGCTCATAGTTGGCGCCAGGATGGGCCGGGGAGATAAGTCGCTGCTTTCGGGCTGACCGTTCGATACCACCCCGGTCGGGACACCTATGGGCCTGGACCCGGGTCTTATCCTCTGGATTGCCT
>JAUVJV010000291.1 GCA_030592245.1 Candidatus Eiseniibacteriota bacterium | reverse complement strand
CGATCCCACTGCTGATCCTGCGACAGTCCAGGGTGAGGATCTCCCGATACATTTGACCGAAGAGGAGATGACCCGGCTCGATGAGATCGGGATGTATCATACCGCGACCGCGCCGCCCTCTACTCCGGTTCGCAAACCGGCCCAGTGGGAACCGGTCACGGGAGTTCTGATCCGTTTCCATTATGGGTTCGGGCTGCCGTATGACATGATCCGGGAGTATGCCGAGGACCTCACGGTGTATATCATCTGTGTGTCCGGCCAGCAGACGGGCTGCTACAATAACCTTGATGCAAATGGCGTTAACATGGCCAATGTCGAGTTCATCAACCTTTCGACCAACTCCATGTGGACCCGGGACTATGGCCCCCTGGGGGTGTTCTCCGGGGATACCTGGGGAATCGTGGACCATATCTATAACCGGCCTCGCCCGCTCGACGACCAGGTGAACTGGGACCTCGGGCTCTTGTGGGGATGTTCGGTTTATGGCTCTGACCTGATTCACACGGGAGGGAACTTCCTCTACGACGGTCATGGTACGGCATTCTCAACCGATCTTGTGTGGGATGAGAATCCGGGGATGTCCGCCGGGGAGATCGAGCTGGTGGTGGAGGACTATCTGGGGATAACCGAATATGTCGTATTGCCCGACATATCGGCGAGCGGGATCCATCACATAGATTGCTGGATGAAGCTCCTTGATGAAGAGACCATCCTGGTCAAGCAGGTCGATCCCGGCCACTCGGACTATGACGCAATCGAGGCCAATGTGGCTACCCTCGAGGGTCTGATCAACTGCTATGGGAGACCCTATGACATCGTGCGCGTCTACTGTGGCAACATCGCGTCGGGCGTCGCGGCCTATACCAATTCCATGATCCTGAACAACAAGGTGTTTGTCCCGCTCTACGGCATCAGCACGGATGCCGCTGCCCTGGTTGCCTATGAGGCCGCAATGCCGGGCTACGAGGTGCTCGGATATACCGGAAGCTGGGTATCGAATGATGCGATTCACTGCCGGACCATGGAGCTTAATGATAAGCAGATGCTGATCGTTGATACTAATCCGCTTCAGGATCTCGAGTTCAATACTGGTGATTACAGGATATCGGCGTTTATCGATGACCTGAGCGGTACCGGCCTGGTCGCAGATTCGCTCCTTGTCTACTGGCGCCTCGAGGGAGCCCCCGGCTTTGGCAGCATCACCCTGTCGGCCACGGCCGCCCCGGATTCGTATGCCGCATATATCCCGGTGCAGGCCGACTCCGCCGATATCGAGTACTATATCTCCGCCGGGGACAATAGCGGACGCCGGTCAACGCGCCCGCAGGTCGCGCCCGGGGCCTGGTACTCGTTTAATACCGGCGGAGAGGACCTCTCGGGCCTGGCGGATGGGCCAGAGGCCTCGGCCAGCTTACGGCTGGCTCAGAACTCGCCTAATCCCTTCAGGGGCACAACCCGGATATACTATGAACTTCACCGGCCGGCGACGTTGAAGATCGCGATCCACAATGTGCAGGGGCGGGAGGTGGCCGTGCTCGCGGACACCTATTGCGAGGCCGGTATCAGGTGTGTGGTGTGGGATGGAAGGTCCGGCACGGGTGATCCCCTTCCAAGCGGGGTTTACTTCTATACCATGACATCCGGCAAGTAAACGGAAACCCGCAGGCTAGTTTTGCTCAAGTAGGTCAGCACAAGCCCACCCGCAGGCGCAGGTTCACACTGGCAAGGGCGCCATTCAGAACCGGCATATCAGAGCCGCCTGTATATCCCGCGGCTGCGGCTCATCAGCTTGAAACTGATAAACTCCCGCCGCAGGCTCGCCACATCTTCATGGAATTCCACGAGTATGCGGTTGACCTCGATCTCGGCATAGTCCCGGTCCGGCTCGAATTCCTCCACCAGCTTTTGTAGAATGATCTGTCGCTTCTTAAGCTGCGACGGGATGCTAAGGAGGCGTCCGTGCCGGAAAAAGGTCTTGAGCACCTTTTCACGATAGGCATCCTCCCTGACCTCTGTCTTGAGATCGGGTTGAGGCAAGGAAACCAGATCTGCGAGACTTCTCTCAAGCACTGCCGGAACCAGGGAATAGATCTGGTAATACTGGTCCTTCCTCGAGGTGAGCAAGCCGGCCCGGGTCAGCTTTGCGAGGTGGTGGGATATGGTCGCCGGCTTGAGCTTCAGGATCGCAGCCAGCTCTTCGCCGTGTCTGGGCTTCATTCTTATGAGATTGACTATCAATATGCGTGCAGGGTGGCCAAGGGCCTTGAAGAGGTCGGCCCTTGCCTCAAGGTTCTCCTCGAAGGGTGTCTTACTCATCCCAGGCCTTCCTTCCCGTGGCCGGCAGGTAGCACTCCTCGAATATGGTCCTGTTAATCGCGGATTCCTCGTCCCTGAGGGCCCTGGCCGCCTCAACTTCTTTCTCTGCATGGGTGATGATGCGGTTGGTGATCCAGCCGAAGGCCAGGGCCAGCTTCCGGCCCTCGGGAAGCGAGGAGCCCCTGACTTCCTTTGCCATCGCAGCCCACTCCAGGTCATCTGTCATCCGGAAATCGCTCATCGAACGGCCCTCCAAACATACGGTTGAGCCCCACATTTAAATCGATGTATGTCTACCCATAGTATAGAATATAATTCGATACTTGTCACATTAAAAAGTGGAATCTTCAGGGGACAGGAAGATAGCTGAACATTGCGGGCCGCAACCGGGCTGCAGGATGCAGGCGCGCCGGCTATACGCCGGCAATGCCCACCATCGAGACCTCCGCGGCCCCTTCCCGGAGTTTCATAGCTTCCTGGTATTCAGGAGAAGCATAGAACTCGCGGGCCACATCGAGGGAAGGGAATTCGACAATCACCATCCGGGACGTCTCCTCGGGACCTTCAAGGGTCACCGTCTCACCGCCCCGTGCGATGAAGTTCGCCCCGAACCTGGCAAGTATGCCGGGAGTGACGGCGATATACTCCTTGTACTGCTCAGGGTTTGTGACCTTTATCCGGACTATCATGTATGCTGGCATGGCTGACCTCCATAAAGGGTCCTGTATTTCAACCAGAAATCGAATGACCGGCCGCGATGCTCAGTCCACCAGTCTTTGCTCGATCCTAACAGATTGAGGCCGGGTTGGAGTGATTAGCAGCAAAAGCCTCAGATTCAGGGCCCGGGTATTCGAGCTTATTCCCCGTCTCACAACTGGTATAGTCGGAAGGGGTAAGATATGACAAGGAAGAGACAACTCATCATTCTCGCGGTAGTCTGTTTCGCGATTGCCCTGGCATACACTTCGCTCTGCTATGTTCACCTGGGCTATGTGGGGGTGATTGACACAGGTGAGGGCCCGAGGCTGCTGGAGCGCGGAATACATATCAAGCCGCTGTTTAAGAATGTGACCTTCTATCCCGTGCGGAGCCGCGAAATTCACCTGAGGACGATCGACGAGGGTGTGCACGGCAGGATCGAGTTCGACGTGGTGTTGCAGCTCTCTGTCTCGAAGGACAAGGTGATCCATCTGCACGAGACCTATGGGGGAGCGTACATGGAGCGTCTGGTCTCACCGCTGCTGGTGGAGCACTTCCGCATCCGGGGAGATGGGTCGGGAGAGTGGAGGGATGGCATCGGAAGCGAGAAGGCAGCCGAAGGAATCGTGGAGCGGATCATCTCCGGGGCCGGACCTCATGGAGTCGACATCGTCAAGACGGGAATCCGCTCCTTCGATGTAAGCCTAACTGAATGAGGGGACCACCGGCTCGCTCGAGACCACGCCTCATGGAGCCAAAGTAAAGGGGCATAGCCTTGTTCTTCACTTCGTACGCTGAGCGCGCACATTAAGGCTATGCCCCGATTGATTAGTTAGGCTGAGAAACTGTTCAAGGCATCGTCAATCTCATCAAAAGTCTTGAAAATTTTCTCAAGCTGAGTAATCACAAACAGGGACTTGACCTTCTTGGTCGGCCGGGCGAGAACCAGTTCCCCTCCGGCATTCTTGACCGAAGTAAAAGCGGTTATGAGGACGCCCAACCCAGGGCTGTTCATCCAGTCCACATTGCCGAGGTCGACGACAAAGTTCTTCTTGCCCTGGTCGATGAAAGTCCTCACTGCGTCGTGAAACTTCGCATTGTCGG
>JAUVJV010000252.1 GCA_030592245.1 Candidatus Eiseniibacteriota bacterium | reverse complement strand
TGGCACGGCCTTGAACATGTTCATGCTCGACTTCCCCAGATTGTCCGTGGATATCGACATCAATTATATCGGGGCGCTGGATCGCGAGGAAATGCTGGCGGAAAGGCCCAAGATTGAGCAGGCAGCTCAGGCAGTATTTTCCCGAGAAGGATTCACCACCAAGAGGGTGCCGGACGAACACGCGGGCGGGAAATGGCGGTTGAGCTACCAGAGCTTCACTGGACAATCAGGCAACCTCGAGGTTGATCTTAATTTCATGTTTAGAAAGCCGCTCTGGGATATTCAGTTCGCCGATTCTCATCGACTCGGGGATTTTCAAGCCAAGGGTATTCCAGTTCTCGATCTGCACGAATTGGCGGCTGGAAAGCTCGCGGCGTTATTGGCACGTGGGCAAGCGAGGGATTTGTTCGACTGTCGCCGGATTCTCAATATGGACGATCTTGAACGTGACGGGCTCCGTATAGCGTTTGTCGTTTACGGCGGCATGAACCGCAAGGACTGGAGGGCTGTTTCAATCGAAGACGTGGATTTCGATGCAGCGGAATTAACAAGGTTGCTCATTCCCACTCTACACGTCCGCGCAACAAAGGGGCAGGGCTCACCATCTGAATTCGGGGCGCGTCTCGTAAAAGAATGTCGGGAGGGTCTGTCGGCGGTGCTGCCTTTCTCGGATGCTGAACGCGAATTCCTGAACCTGCTACTCGACCACGGGGAAATCGACTCGACGATTCTGACCTCTGATGCAACCCTCCAAAACCGTATCAAACAACAGCCACTTCTTGAATGGAAAGCCCTCAACGTTCGGAAATACAAAGGACTGTCCTCACGGGGACATGCTGATGATTAGATAAACACCCTGTCCGTCAGGATGGGTATCAGGAAAGCGGTCTCCTCTCCGATCGGGGCTCTTCCATAGGGGCAGGTCAGATCAGCGCTGGTACTGCGAAATCTTCTGGGTAGGATAAGGCTTGAGCTTGTCAGGCCTGATACAGGTAAGCCTTACTACCTGGCCCGTACCTCCATAGATACGCTGGCTCTTATAGAGACACTCCCCGCCTCGGAGGGTGGTTCGAATTGTTTGCGTTGGTGGAGGCGGCGGGAATCGAACCCGCGTCCGGTGATGCTTCATCAGGGATCACTACGTGCGTAGCCTACCGTTTAGATCTCGCGTCACGGAGCTCCGGTTGGCGGGATCTCCTTGACGCCAGCCTCGATAGCTCTCACTCCGGATGTTGAGACAGACACCCAGAGCCAGCCTGCTCTAGCGACGTTCTCTTCCAACCACACAGGCGAGGTCAGAGAGAACGTGACAGCTTAAGCTGCCAGTGCCAAATCGTAGTTGGCAGTTGATTGTTCCCGCCTGTTTTAACGAGCCAGCGGAACCTCGGCACGCGATCCCTGCCTCTTCCATCCCCGTCGAATCCTATTCGCCCCCATTTGAATTGGCAGGAAGTCTTACTACCTGAATTCTATACCTTATGATGCGTCTTGTCAATGGATGTTGCGTCGCGAAAGCCCGGTGTCCCGGGATTCAGGCCGGTGTCAATACTGAGAAGCAGGCGCCCGGCCGCGGAAAGCAGACCGCGTGAATTCTCCCTGAAGCAGGCGCTCGGGGGCCTCTTTCGAGTTATACGACCGTACCACCCCTCCCACCCTGTAGCTCAGGTAGAACTCCTTGTTCGAGTTCCGCAAGTAGTCGAGGCCGCCATCTCCGGGGATGCCGATCTCCCCTAAGGAGACAGGGTAGCTCCCGTGGTTTGCTCGAAAGGCCCGGACTCTGGCCTGAAGTGTATAGAGATGCACATCCATGGCATCGATCCTCTGGGCTACAGTCTGATCGATCGGCTCCTTGAGCGCCTTCATCTCGACATAGTTATAGAGACAACTTCCCAGGAACGCGATCAGGACCAGCGTGAAGAGGACTTTCGTCCCGCTGCCGCTACCAACACGTATGGGATTGGGGTCGCTCTTTAAGTTCTCCCGCTCGGTTATGGCCTGGGCCACGGCCGCCTTGATGGTGGCCTTGAGCTCCCGGGCTTCGGCTTCTGTCCTGGTTCCGACCGGCATTCCCTCATCCTCCCGTGCGTGCGCCGGCAGTGCCTCCGGCCGCCTGCACAATGAGTATCAATCTTCCGGTACCGTCGAATCCCCTGGCGTAGATGGCACGCCCGCTGTAAACATCCCGGATGGCCTTCAAGAGCCCATTGTCGCCTGAATAGACCGACACACCGGTCACCCCGTATTCACTCCACCCCCTGCCATCACCCAGCCCCAGGTTTTCCCAAGCATACCTTATGTCAAGGGAAGGCCTAAGATCCCATGAGAACCCCAAGGGAAGGTAGTTGTCGATCCCGACGGGGGCGACCCCCCAGTCCGAGTTGTCGGGCCATTGCCCGTGCTGGGAATAATACATGGTGGCCGCATCACGGATCATGAGATAGTCTCCCGCGATCCTGGCGGCCTGCGCCTTCTTCCTGATCTGGATATAGTTGGGCAGCCAGATATTGATAAGGATCCCGATGATCAGAAGTACAATCACCATCTCTATGAGCATGAATCCGCGCTGTCGCCTCATGCTACCCTCGCGAGTGCGGTCTGAATACATGGTACTCTGGGCTCTATCTCCCCCGTCCGGCCCTCGGCCGAGGCCGGAGGCCCTCCATTTTTTCTTATCGACATGTGGGCTGTATTTGCTAAGCTTTATGTGAGGGATGCTTCAGGCGGAAGGTAGCCATGAAACTCAAGAAAGAACTTACGCTGCTCAATGTGTTCTGCATCGCCACGGGGGCCATGATAAGCTCCGGGCTCTTCATCCTGCCCGGACTTGCTTACCTGAGAGCCGGACCCGCGGTGGTGCTCTCCTATTTGATAGCGGGCCTCCTTGCAATGACCGGCATGCTCAGCCAGGCCGAGCTGGTCTCCGCCATGCCGAAGGCGGGTGGGACTTACTTTTACATAACCCGGGCGATGGGGCCTGCCGTGGGAACGGTGGACGGCCTCGTGACCTGGTTTTCACTCTCCTTGAAGAGCGCCCTTGCCCTGGTGGGCATGGCGGCCTTTGTCGCGCTCGTAGCGGATGTCAACATGCAGCTGCTAACCGTCGGGCTTGTACTGGTCTTCATTCTGCTCAATATCCTGGGGATCAAGGAGGCCGGGCGGGCGCAGGTGGGACTGGTCCTTGCCCTGATCGTTATCTTGATCATCTACGTCATAAGGGGAGTGCCGGCCGTCAAGGTACAGGCTTTCGAGCCCTTCGCGACCCACGGTGTCCCCGCAATCTTCTACACCGCAGGCTTTGTGTTTGTCTCCTACGGGGGGCTCCTGAAGGTCGCCAGCGTGGCGGAGGAGGTCCGGGATGCGGCACGGGTGGTACCGCTGGGCATGATACTCTCGCTTCTGGTTACCACCATCCTTTACATGCTCGTGGTATTCGTTACCGCCGGGGTGCTTCCGCCTGATACACTGGGCCAGTCCCTGACACCGATCTCGGACGGGGCCCGGGTCTTCATGGGCCCGTGGGGAATGATCATCCTTGGGATCGCGGCCATCCTGGCCTTCATCTCCACCGCGAACGCGGGGATAATGGCGTCCTCCAGGTATCCGCTGGCCCTTAGCCGGGACGGCCTGCTTCCTGAGTGCCTCCAGAGCGTGAGCGAGCGATTCAAGACGCCTCACGTGGCCATAATCCTAACCGGCGTTCTGATGATCATGGTGATGTTCCTCAATCTCGAGTTGCTGGTGAAGGTGGCATCGACGGTGCTCATCCTGACCTATCTCTTCTCCTGCCTCTCGACCATAGTGTTGCGCGAAAGCCGGCTTCAGAACTACCAGCCCAGGTTCCGTAGCCCCCTCTACCCATACTTGCAGATCGTAGGGATTGCAGGCTTCGGCTTCCTTCTCTTCGAGATGGGCGGCGCGGCCTTGATGGCAAGTTCCTTCATGATCGTGGGCGGGCTCTTCGTCTACTGGTTCTACGGGCGGATAAGGACAAGCCGGGAATATGCGCTGATCTACCTCATAGAGAGGGTAACGGCGCGGGAGCTCACCACCCGGTCGCTGGAGACGGAGCTTAAGGAGATCATCCGGGAACGCGACGAGATCAGCAAGGACAGATTCGACCACGTGATAGAGAAGTGCGTGGTCTTAGACATCGACGTGGCCGTCACGATGGAGGACTTCTTCCAGCTCGTGGCCGACAGGATGTCGGAGCGGCTGGGCTTCGAGCCCGACATCTATTACAAGCACCTGATCGACCGCGAGAATGAGAGTACCACCGTATTGAGCCCGCATCTTGCCATACCCCATATCATCCTGGAAGGCGAGCACAGGTTCGACATCCTGCTTGCCAGGTGCGGCCCGGGCATCAGGTTTCCCGGAATAGGCCATGACGTGCATGCGGTCTTCGTGCTTGCCGGAACCAAGGACGAGCGCCCCTTCCACTTACGCTCACTCGCGGCCATTGCCCAGATCGTTCAGGATCCCCACTTCGAGCAGCGCTGGATGAAAGCGAAGAAGAAGGAGGATCT
>JAUVJV010000300.1 GCA_030592245.1 Candidatus Eiseniibacteriota bacterium | reverse complement strand
CATATTGAGAATCCGGCGACAGTCGAACAAATCCCTCGCTTGCCCACGTGCCAATAGCGCAGCGAGCTTTCCAGCTGCCAGTTCGCGCAGATCGAGAACGGGAATACCCTTGGCTTGAAAATCCCCGAGTCGGTGAGAATCGGCGGGCTGAATATCCCAGAGTGGTTGTCTGAACATGAAATTAAAATCAACCTCGAGGTTTCCTGATTGTCCGGTGAAGCTCTGGTAACTCAACCGCCATTTCCCGCCCGCGTGTTCGTCCGGCACTCTCTTGGTGGTGAACCCTTCTCTGGAAAACACTGCCTGAGTTGCCTGCTCGATCTTGGGTCTTTCCGCCAGCATTTCCTCGCGATCCAGCGCCCCGATGTAATTAAGGTCGATATCCACGGACAATCTGGGGAAGTTGAGCATAAACATGTTCAAGGCCGTGCCACCCTTCAAGGCCCATTTTCCCTTGAGGAATGGGTGCGAGTTCAGGACTTTCAGCAGATTCAGCAGGTGGAGTACCTTCTCAACCATCTCCGCCTTGAAACCGGTGGATTCGGCTGCCGGCAACACTTCCGATGGCGAGAACTTCACACCACTTCCCCCCATGATTTGTTCAGGATTTCGACCGGGATCAACAGGTTCCAGTCCTTGACCCACCGGCAGCCTTTGCGCCTACCGCGTACGAAATAATGAGGTTGGCGGGGGCTCAGACTTCGCAGTGGATTCAAGTGGGCATCGTCAGCCATCAAGGTCTCCTTGTGCTGTTCCAGAAAGAAACCTACCTTTGCGGCGGTGGTCGCATTCTCTAATAGGAGAACATACTCGACGACCTGGTCCAGGTCGAAGAACTCAACTGATTCCAGGGACCGCCATATCTCTTCCCAACTTCCGGTCAAGTCAGGCCGGTCCAACACGTCGACGAAAGTTCTTTCAAGGTTGGTTACCCGGAGCTCCACACCGGAACGGTGGCGGCTGGTGACCCCAAACATCTCCTTACCCTCCTCCCGGAGTGGATGTGGTACGGGAGCGCGTACGAATTCATGAGACTGAAACGTCAACGGAAGGGATTTGCTTGTGGATACATAGTGAAGCCTCGTATAGACCGAGTAGGCTTTTCCGTGAAATTCCAGAGCCGTGTGGTATGCGAGAACCGCGTCGGCGGTCATCTTGGCCGCTACGAGATAGGGATCAACCGGGCTTGACGCAGGATCGCCGCCCAATGGAACTGTCGCATATAGTCCGCGACGCACAGGTATTATCCGCCCCTGTCTGCGGTGGTAGGTCAGGAGCGACTTGCGGGTGTTCGGCTTACCGGACCCTCTGCCGGCTAGAAAGCGGTCCAGTTCGCCCACTGTAAACACAGCGTGCTGCGACAGAAATTCATTCAGCTTCATTGGTTTACCCATTTGACGTTCCTCCGACATAGTATTAATAAACTTAGCGCTATCTCGGTTGTATGTCAAGTAGAATCCAAGGAGTTTTGACGGGATGGCGAGATAGGGTTGTAATAATTGCTACGATTTCGCCTGTATGTCAAGTGCTGAGCAGGCCACCTACCCCCATGTCTCTTCCCTGCCTCCGGCAGATAATCTCAGGGCGAGCTCATCTCGCCACACGGCGCAGATGTCGCGCCCACAGGTCAAGAAAACGCGAGGACACAGGTGGAGAGACAAAATGAGCGCACAAGGCACGGGAGTATTACATCGAAGAGCCGCTGGTCAAAGATTGCATTGACTCCTGGCCCACCGGGCGCCTTCGCGACAGTCTTGTCACCAACTGAGATCTGCTCTGCAGTCGCCGAATGACTGAGTCCTAACTCATGCAGCTACAGCGCCTTGCGGGCAATCTGCTTGTGGGGCGGAGACTCCTCCGTATCGGCTAACACCATTTCGAGTCCACTATTATCTGACGTCGAGCAGACAGTTACGATGCAGGAATTATGATTATAATATGAGCTATGACGCGCATTTTCATTACGAAATGTGAGTTCATGGTCTTTCCGGCGATTGCCACACTCAATACTCACCATCCCGCTAACCGATGTTTCTTCCCGGTCTCCGGCAGATATAACCGTGGGGCGGGGCTGTCTCGTCACACAGCTTAAGTGTCTAAGAGCTGCCAGTGCAATCCTGGTTGTGACAGGATGGCAATATGATCAGGAAGACGGTAATCAAGCGCAGTCTGCGGGATCCACGTCTCATTCAGTACGACCTGGAATACTGGCTAAGCAGGCCACCAGAAGAGCGAGTGGCCACGGTCGATTATCTCAGAAGGCTATTCCATGGAAGTGCAGCCAGGCTTCAGAGAACTGCTCGCATTGTTAAACTCTCACGCGGTTGACTACGTAATTCTGGGAGGCTATGCTCTCGCGTTTCGCTGATCGCCAACAAGCGTGCCCTGGCGCGAAAAAGGGACCTCGCTGATCTCGAAGCTCTTGGAGAAGGTTGATTCCGGAGTTTGACATCACCCCCGGACTGTGTTACGAATCCTCAGGAGATATTGTCAAGTCCCGATGTTTCGTAACAGGGGGGTGCAATTGGCCCAATCAAAGTCGGAAAGAGTACTTGAGCTGGTTGGGAAGAGCGGAGTCCTCCGGCCTCGTGACCTTGATACTCACGGTATCCCCAGGGAGCACCTGAGTCGTCTTTGTAGGCGCGGGCTGCTCGAACGTGTCGGACGGGGTCTATATGTCCTGGCGAACGCTGATGTCACAGAGCATCATAGTCTTGCTGAAGCCTGCAAGCGTGTTCCTCATGCCGTGGTCTGCCTGATCTCCGCACTGAGCTTTCATGAGCTGACCACACAGGCACCCTTTGAGGTCTGGCTTGCCATAGGTGAGAAGGCATGGCGTCCCCGGAGGACGGATCCGCCTCTGAGAATCATGCGTTTCTCTGGCGACGCACTGGCTGATGGTGTTGAGGAACACGCCATCGAAGGTGTCCCCGTCAAGGTGTACTGTGTGGCAAAAACTGTGGCGGACTGTTTCAAGTACCGAAACAAGATCGGCTTGGATGTAGCTCTTGAGGCACTTCGCGAGTGCTGGAAGGAGCGGCGTTGCACCATGGACGAACTCTGGCACTATGCCGGGGTCTGCCGAATGGAAAACGTGATGCGTCCCTATCTGGAGAGTCTGACATGACTCAGCGCGAACGAAGCGATCTTGCCGCATCCGTTCGGCAGCGCCTTCTCAATCGCGCACGAAAGAGGTAAGAGGATTTCCAGTGGCTTCTCACCCAGTACGGCCTGGAGCGCCTGATGTACCGGATAGGCGACTCCAAGTACAAGGATGACCTGGTTCTCAAAGGATCTTTGCTTTTCGCGCTGTGGGGAGGTGCCCGCCACAGGAGAACTAAGGACCTGGATCTCCATGGCAGCGGGATGAGCTCAGTCTCCGATGTCGAGCAGGCCTTCAGGGATATCTGTGTTCTAGATGTTGAAGGCGATGGCCTTAAATTCCTGGAGGATTCGGTACACGGGGCAGAGATTCGGCAGCGGGATGAGTATCTGGGTGTACGCCTGAAACTGACTGCAAAACTTGCTGGAGCTCGAATCCCGATCCAGGTCGACGTCGGCTTCGGAGATGCCCTGAGCCCGCAACCAGAAGTGCAGGATTTCCCGACCATCCTTGAGTTCCCTGCCCCTCGGCTCAGGGCCTATCGCCGCGAGACCGTGGTGGCTGAGAAGTTCGAAGCGCTCGTGACCTTGGGAATGGCAAACAGTCGGCTGAAGGACTACTTCGATCTCTGGCGACTTGCGCAGGAATACACATTCGAGGGCGAGACTCTGTGTGAGGCAATTGAGGCAACATTCTCACGGCGAAGGATCACGCTGCCGGGCAGCTGCCCCGTTGGACTTACACCTGTCTTCTTCGAAGAAGCAGGCAAACTGGCACAGTGGAGAGCATTCCTGATGAAAGGGAAGATTGAGGATGCAGAGGAATCACTGGCCGGGATTGTCGGCCTCATAGCAGACTTCATCATGCCGCCTGCCCAGGCCGCTGCAGCTGGCGGACAGCTCGAGAAGACCTGGCCACCTGGAGGGCCGTGGGGATAGGTGCCCTGAGGTGGGCTCCGTGGT
>JAUVJV010000328.1 GCA_030592245.1 Candidatus Eiseniibacteriota bacterium | reverse complement strand
CGTTTCACCGGCGAGCGGCGCAATATGTTTTTCTGGCACTGGGTTGGAAACCGGTTCCTCACCCTCCTCACCAATGTCCTTTTCGACAGCACCTTATCCGACATGGAAACCTGCTACAAGATGTTCAAGTCTGATGTCATCAAGAGTATTGATCTCAAGTCCCGCCGCTTCGAGTTCGAGGTTGAGATCACCGCCAAGATCCTCAAGCGGAGACATCGCATTTACGAAGTCCCCATCTCCTACGCGGGCCGCGAATTCGACGAGGGCAAGAAGATCACCTGGAGAGACGGCATCATCGCCCTCTGGAACCTGCTGAAGTACCGCGTCTCCGACTGAACCCGGCTTCCCGGCCACTATCACTACCACCCGGGCGAGGCCCCGAACGCCTTTAGCAGCGCTGCCACCGGCCACCAGACATATCCCCCTTTGAACATCCCCGTATAGATCCTCATATTGAGAGCCGTCTGCCCCCTGAGTCTGAGAACCGGGGAGATATCAAGAAGTCCCACAAGATAAGGCGTATCACCGAAACGGTTGTATCCTCCTCCGCCGAGGAAGCAGGTATAGCCGCCGGCCTCCGCGAGACTCCTGGGGTCGGCCATGGTCCCTTGTCCGGTTGCGGCGCAGACGGGGTTCTTTCCAAGATGCCGCTCAGCACGCTGGGCGAAATGCCTGAGAGCAGCCGTCAGACGCTCTGGCGGGATTCGATCCAAGCCGAGTGCGGCGCCTATCTCGACGGAGTCCGGCAGCCTTCTCCTCCCGGGATGCCCTCCGGCGTCCACCGTATCTTGCTTGCTCTCGCCCTCCGTATTCTCAAACGCCCTTGGCGGCAGGAGTATCGTGAGGTCGAGAGAACCTGCCAGCGAAGCCAGGTCTTCGGCCTCCTCGATGGTCCCGGCCTCGAGCACAAGGGCCAAGCCTCCCCTGGGCACATATCTTCGCTCGGCCATGAAGGCCACCACGGCAGATAGCGGCACCACGGCATTCTCCCTCCCCCGAAGCCGGCCGATCCAGGTGGCCAGAGCGGCTTGCGAGCAGGTGTCCGTCCTTATGTACACCACAGGGACACGTTCCTCATAGGAAAATAGCAGCAGCCTCACAAGGATGATACCGCCTGCCACAGTCATTGCCCGCGAGGCCACGACGGCCCACTGGCGCTTGATACCGCCGGGGTTTCGCACCATTCCCGCGAAGAGGCCCAGCCAGACCAGCGCGGCCATCGCCACAAGCAGGATCAGCCAGCGTTTGCCGGCCTGCCTGTAAAGCGCCCTGAAGGGATGGTGAGGCTCCAGGCGTATGCGGTTCGGAGCAGGCTTACTGCCCAAGGTAGACCCTCTCAAGCCTGTCGACAATCTTCTCCCAGTCGAAGGTGTCCCGGGCCCGTTGGCGCGCCCTCGTCCCATATTCCCGGATGAGGCCCTCGTCAGAGTCCACGCGGTCAATCACGCCGGCAAGGTCATCGACGTCTGCGGAGGTGAAAGTCACGGCGGCACCGCTGACGACCTCGATATTCTCAGGGATCCCGCTTACTATGACGCACTTGCCGTGCGCCATCGCCTCCAGCAATGAAAGCGACATGCCCTCGGTAACCGAGGGATGCACGACGGCATGGGCGCCGTTCCAGAGCTCGGTCAGCATATCTCCATAGACCGCCCCCGTGAAGATCACACGCTCGTCTGCAATCGCCCTGAGCTTCTCCTCATAGGATGGGTTGAGGTGAGCGCTTCCCACCATGACGAGCTTCCGTGAAGTCTCAGTCTTCGTGAATGCCTCCACCAGGGTATGGCAGCCCTTCTCGGGTCCCAGCCGGCCGACGAAGAGATAGTAGCCGCCGGCCTCGATGCCGAACTTGCCTATATTGACGGGCTCAAGGTCACGTCCGGGCCTTACACCGTTGGGAATATAGGTGACCTCGCGGCCGTAGCGGTCCTTGAAATACCGTTTAAGCGTCTGTGAGACCACGACACAGCGGTTGGGAAAGTGGCACGCGGTATACTCGCAGCGCTGGAGCAGCCAGGTCGCCCGGGCTCCCCACTTACCACCCCTCCAGTCCAGCCCGTGAACCGTGGCAACAGTCCGCGCCCCGATTATCCTCGGTATGAAGGAAAGCGCAGACGGTCCCAGGGCATGGTAATGCACCACGTCGGGTTTCATGGAAAGCACATGCGCCGTCGATGTCATGGTATGGGCCGCGCAATCCAGATGTCGGGTCTTGATCGTCGGGGTCCTTATGAGGTGCACGCCCTTGTAGTCCCCGCGGATCTTTGTGTAGTAGGGACGGCAGTAAACGAAAACGGTGTGGTCTCTCGCGGCAAGTATGGAAGCCACGACGTCCACGTGGGATTCGATACCGCCGTAGACCGCGGGTATTCCCTTCTGGCCGATCATCGCGATTCTCATGCGCGCACGTCCTCGTATATGTCCATGAGCTGCCTGTAGTGATAATCAGGTGAGTAGCCCTCGCCGACGAGGGCCCGGGCCCGCGCTCCCATCTCTGTGCGGTGGCTCTCCTCAGCAAGGGTCTTCTCAAGCGCATCCGCGAGAGAGGCCGGATCGTCAGGCCTGAAGACGTAGCCCGTGACGCCGTTCTCGACGAGTTCGGGACTTCCTCCTGAATCCGAGGCCACCACCGGCTTCCCCCTTGCGAAGGCCTCGAGAATGCTCAGCGGAAGGTTCTCATACGATATGGATGGCACCACCACACAGCCTGAGCCGCGCAGAAGTCCCGCCAGGCGGTCCCCTTTGACGTAGCCCACGAACTCGATATTGGCAAGGCCCCTCCCGGCGGCCTCCTCCCGGAAGTCCTCGAGCAGGGGGCCCTCACCGGCCACGACGAAGCGAATGTCCTTTAGGAGAGCGGCGCTTTCGATCAGGGTACCCACGCCCTTTTCCCGCGAGATCCGGCCGGCAAAGAGCACATATCCTTCACTGATACCCGTATAGTCGGGTCCGGGCGGGATAAAATACGGCAGATGGGTGATCCTCCCGTTTGTCCACTTGAGCGTGGAGACTTTAGCCTTGAGGAACATGCTGGGAGCGATGAAGCGATCGATCTTTTTATACAAGCCGAGCGTCGCGTGGAGGTAGGCCTCCGCGGCGCCGAGCATGCTCGAGCTCAAGAGGCCGCCTATGCACTTCCTGGCCAGTACGTGCCAGTAGGCCCCTCCGGCGCATTCCTCGCAGGCCCGGCCGTTCACGAAAAAGGAGTGTGCCGGACACACGAGACTCAGATCGTGCAAGGTCTGGACCATCGGTATGCCGCGACCGCTAACGGCATCCACGATCGAAGGCGAGAGCTGGCGGGTGATATTGTGGAAATGAACAATGTCCGGTCTGAAGTCATCGAGAAGCCTGCCCATCTGTTTCCTGGCCTCGGAAGAGTAAAGCACCCGCAACGCGGCGGCGACCTTCCCACGAACACCCATGCCGGCATTAAGGTCGATGCCGCTCACGAAGTACTCGCTCTGGGCGGATTCCTCATTGCGCTCGTGCCGCATGGAGAAGTGCAGCACCTCATGGCCCCGCTCCCCCAGGAGATCGCAGAGATCAAAGAAGTAGCGCTCAGACCCGCCTTTGACGTAGAAGAACTTGTTTACCTGGAGTATTCTCATCTCTTACCGAGTGCTTTTCTCAAGTGATGCGCCAGCTTGGACCAGCCGACTTTGACGGCAAACATCGGCAGCTTCCTTCTCATCTCCGGGGCAACCGTGCATGTCATCCAGCATCGCTGGCGGCACCTCGCCACAGCTT